>NZ_WXYH01000326.1:0-66978 GCF_009872365.1 Rhodococcus sp. T7 | reverse complement strand
AACGATTCCAACCACTCCGTGGTCTCATCCGGATCGATATCCGGCAGATACGACGCAACACCCTCACGGATGACGCGAACGCGTCCCTCGGAGCCCGGGGTTGCACTGGGGTTGGAAGGTTGGGCCGCTCCGGCGCCGGGTGTGGCGGAATCCGGTTGAGACGCGGGTCCCTGGATCAGGTCTGACAACGTTGCTCCTCATTGTGGTGGGACGCGCGGTGTGGCGTCCTCTCCATGCGATCGCGGCCTTGTTAGGCCCGATCCATCTCCTTTATGAATATGGCGCGACCCTCATCTTTCCCCATTGCGGCGCGGTCGGCACACCGTGCTCGGGTTACTCTTCGGTAGCGTTTGCGCAGATCCGGGGCCGAATGTTGAATTTATCGATGTCGTCGAAAACATGGGGGAGACGAATGCGCACGTCGTCGCGCCGTTGGGGGCTGCTGAGTGCTGCCGCCGCGGCGATCGTCGGCGTCGGTGTCATCGCCGGATGTGGCGCCGCGATCGAGGGGACCGCGCAGCAGAACGATTCCCAGGCGGCCGAGTACGCCGCCGAAGCGACGTCCTCGTCGGTGGCCGCGTCGTCCTCGCAAAAGGCCGCGGCCGAGCGGGAGGCGCTCGTGGAGCAGTGCACGATGTTCGTGACCCGTGCCGGCGAGACCATCGACACCTACAACACGTTCATCGACGCCGCCAACGCCGAAGCCGCGGACACCGGCGCGAAGGCGAGCGCCGCCGCGGCGGCACTCCGGTCGGCCGCGGACGGCGCGAACGCCGCCACACCCGCACTTCCCCCCGACCTGACCGGACTCCTCACCGATTACGCCAACAACTATCGCGAACTCGCGGCCGCCGTCGACGGCGGGCAACGCGGAGACATTCTGAACACTCTCGCGAGCCGAGGAGACGAGCTCAGCGACTCGATTCGGGCAGCCTGCCCCACATCGTGACTCCCGCACCGTAGGCTCGGGCGATGACCACGCATCACTACATTCTCAGAAAAATTCGCGTGGTCGGCTTGCGCGAAAGCGTTCGAGCATGTTCGCTTTCACCTAATTGATCTTCATCCGGCAGGTGTTCGGGTACCCGAGCACCGTCAACAAAAGGAGGACCCCACCGTGGTCGCCGCGGCGGACGCCCAAAACTACGCTCAGAAACTCGGGATCACTGCCGACATGGCGGTACAGGAACTGGGCTGGGACGAGGACACCGACGACGACCTGCGTGCCGCGGTCGAGGACACCATCGGTGGAGAACTGCTGGACGAGGATTCCGACGAGGTCATCGACGTCGTGCTGCTGTGGTGGCGCGACGAAGACGGAGACCTCGTCGACGCCCTCATGGATGCCATCGGCCCCCTGGCCGACGAGGGATTCGTGTGGGTCCTCACCCCCAAGACCGGTCAGCCCGGTCACGTGGAGCCCAGCGAGATCGCCGAGTCCGCACCCACAGCCGGTCTCACCCAGACGTCGGCGGCAAATCTCGGAGACTGGTCGGGAAGCCGTCTGGTTCAGCCGAAGTCGCGTCCCGCGAACAAGCGCTGAACAGTCTCACCTTTCCCGTTCACTCACCGAAGGAATCACGTCATGCCGCTCGAGGTGGGCACCACTGCCCCCGATTTCACCCTCAAGGACCAGAACAACCAGGAGGTGACGCTTTCCGATTACCGCGGAAAGAAGAACGTCCTGCTCGTGTTCTACCCGCTCGCGTTCACCGGAACGTGCCAGGGTGAGCTCTGCAAGGTTCGCGACGAATTGCCGAAGTTCGAGAACGACGAGACGGCGATCCTCGCCCTCTCCGTCGGTGCGTCGCCGACCCACAAGATCTGGTCCGCCGAGCAGGGATACACCTTCCCGCTGCTCGCCGACTTCTGGCCGCACGGCGCGGTCGCGGAGCAATACGGCGTCTTCAACGACAAGCTGGGCTTCGCGAACCGCGGCACCTTCGTCATCGACAAGGAAGGCATCATCCGGTTCGCCGAGATGAACGGACCCGGAGAAGCCCGTGACCAGGGAGCTTGGGAGAAAGCCCTCGCCACGCTAGAGTCCTGATGCGCATCCGGCGAGGTTCTCGCCGGATGTTCGGGCGTGTAGCTCAGTGGTAGAGCTCTGGTTTTACACACCAGCGGTCGGGGGTTCGAAACCCTCCGCGCCCACCGTCAGGCAAGGCCCCGATCTGCGTTCGTGCGCAGGTCGGGGCTTTCGCTTCGCCGGTGTCACTCGTCGGTGAGTTCCGCGAGCTGTTCGGCGGCGGTGCTGTTTCCGCTGTCGGCGAGGCGCCGGAGTTCGTCCATGTCGCCCAGTTCGGTGGCGACCTCGATGAGCTGGTCGGCCGCGTCGGAGCTGCCGGCCTCGGCGAGGCGGCGCAGCTCGGCCATGTCGCCCCGCTCGCCGGCGAGTTCGATCAGGATGTCGACCGCCGTCGGGTCACCGTTCGCGGTTCGCTTGCGCAGGGCGGACAGATCGGATTCAGTCATGATGCGCTTCCCCTTCTCGATCGAGTGTGCCGGTTCGCCGAGCCCGGAGCTCAGCGCGGCGCGTGTGCCATTCGTCCCGTAGCTGCGGCAGTCGGTCGCTGAGGAACTCGGCCAGCGCGACCATCTCCTCGAGCGGAGCGCGGCGTTCGGGTGGGGCGTCGGCCAGCAACACCAAACCCTCCCGGAACAGTGCCGCGTGCTCGCGGTGGAGGGCGGAATCGAAGTTCTGCGGTTGCTGACTCGCCGGGTCCAGGCTCACCCGGTCCACCCGTTCACCGGCCGTGCGGGTGCGCCGCGCCATCCGATAGCCCTCGAGCAGCTTGACCGCGCCGGTGATGGCGCTCCGGCTCGCCAGCAGAGCCTCGCCCAGCTCGTCGATCGTCTGCTGTGGGGGATCACACACGCACAGGTACCCCAGCAGACGCCCCGCCATCGGAGGGAAGCCGTACTGGCGGGCGTAGAAGCGGCCGACGTGGTCGGCGAAGATCAGCTGTGTGTCGGACGGCACAGCACCGAACGTAGCAGTCCTGACTGAAATAACACAGATTTGTGTCATTTCAGTTCGGCTACGGTGCTCCGACTGGTTTCGTGGAGTTAACCTGTTCATCGCCCGGAGCTTCGCCGGCAGTGGCATATTCCTGATATGTCCAGGTACAAGGTAACGCTGCGCAACGGCACGTCGAGCGACAGAACCTTCGAATCAGACTTCCAGGCCGTCAACGAGACACATCGGCCCACCGAACCCGGGGCGGGCATCGTCCAGATCGATCGTTACGAGGACGGCGGGGGAGTGGCCGGCGTCTGGGCTGCGCCGGCCACGAGCCGCCCCACCCGCTAGCCGGTCAGGTGCCGTCTCGCGAGGCCGTCGATCCGCGGCGATCGAGTTCGGCCTCGAATTCAGCGATCCGGCTGGTGACGGTGCGCACCGTTCCACAGCCGTAATCGTTCGCGATCGACTCGCCGAGCAGCGCTCGGTGCTCGCCGAGAAGCGCGAGCAGTTCCTCGTCGCCGAGCTTCGTCACGTCGCTGGACACCCTTCGATCGTCCCAGGCGAAGTCGGCGTTTCCAATGTCTCGCAGAAATTCCCACCGGACGCGCAGAACCCCGCCGGGCCACGTGGGTGTGTTGAGTCAGCACCGAAGATGTGAGCAGGGCGGGGCCGTGCGCCGCCCCTGAATGGGGGGAACGAGGCGGCAAATACCATGGTAGGCGCACGAAAGGGCGCTTGGCGAGATCCTCAGGAGAGTTTCAGGAATCCGACATTCCGACCGGAACGTTTCCGTCCGGCCCGCACGGCCACTACCGGTTGCGCGTGCCCGGACCCACCGTGTCGTAGGCCTCCGCGAGGAGCGAGGTCAGGGTGTCGTCGAGCTGATCGTCGGAGGTGATCGTCAATCGGTGCGTGATCACCGTCTTGGTGGTGGGAAACGCCTCCCGCAACTGCGGGTGATGGACGCGCCGGCGCAGGTCGAGCGCGATCTCGAGTCGCGACGAGTAGATGAACGCGGCAGCGAAGACGCGGGCACGGGCCCACGCGATCTCGGTCCGGTGGACACGCTCGTCCACCTCGCCGCACGCCAGAACGAGGTCACGGAACTGCAGTAGGCGCTCGGTGGCGTCCGGGTCCTTGCCTGCCAGGTACTCGTCGATCGCGGCACTCATGGGACGCTCCTTTACATCGCCTGCAACGTTAGTTGATACAAATAGCGGCGTGCATCGAACCTCCCGTCCCGCCTCCGCGCGCGCCGCAGGCCTGCTTCTCGGCTTCGCCGCAGACCGGGCGTTCGCCGATCCTGCCCGATGGCATCCCGTGGCCGGATTCGGCCGCACGGCAATGGCCTTGGAGAAGGTGACGTACCGCGACCGCCGGTCGGCCGGAATCGTGCACGTCGCCGTCCTCGTCGGTGGAGCGGCGGGCCTCGGTGTCGCCGCGGCCCGGGTGGCGCGGCGCGGGGGATGGATCGGCGAGACGGCCGCGACCGCCGTCGCGGCGTGGGCGGTGCTCGGCGGAACGTCCCTGGGACGGACCGGTTCGAGCATGGCGGCGCACCTCGAGGCAGACGACCTCGCGTCCGCCCGCGCCCTGCTGCCGTCGCTGTGCGGTCGCGACCCCAGCGTGCTCGGCGTCGACGGGCTCACCCGGGCGACGCTGGAGTCGGTGGCCGAGAACACGTCCGATTCCGCGGTCGGGGCGTTCCTGTGGGGCGCGGTGGCCGGCATCCCCGGACTGTTCGTTTACCGGGCGTCCAACACCCTGGACGCGATGGTCGGCTACCGCTCGCCGAAGTACCGCAACTTCGGCTGGGCGGCGGCCCGGTGGGACGACCTCCTCAACCTGCTGCCCGCCCGCCTGACGGGTGCGTTGTCCGTCGCCGCCGCGCCGACGGTCGGTGGGTCGCCGAAGGAGGCGTGGGAGGCGTGGCGGCGCGACGCGTCCCAGCACCCGAGCCCGAACGCCGGTGTCGCGGAGGCAAGCGCGGCGGGCGCTCTCGGGATCTCACTGGGCGGGCGCACCGAATACGCGCACGGCGTCGAGATGCGACCTGTGCTCGGATCCGGGCCGCCACCTCGGCCCGTCGACCTCGACCGTGCGGTGCGGCTGTCGACCGCAGTGCAGGGTGGTGCGGCGCTGGTGTCAGCGGCCCTTGCCGTAGCGGTCGGCCAGTTTCGCTTCCGCCGCCGTCCTCGGCGCTGATTCCACCGGCTTGCTCCGGGCGAACGGCTTCTGCCGAGCCACGGGCGCGGGGGCGGGGGCGGCGTCGTCGGAGGCCTTCGCGGACTTTTCCTTGCGGCGTTCACGCCACTCCGCGCGGATGAAGTAGGCCAGGCCGAGCGGGGCCATGATGCCGAACGCCAGCCACTGCAGGCCGTACGACAGGTACGGGCCCGCGTCGAGTTGCGGGAGCGGAATGGTGCCGAGGCCACCCGGCTGATCGGGTTCGAGTTGCACGTACGCGTCGACGAGGTCGGTGCCGATGAAACCGCCGATCTGGCCCGCGTCGATGTAGTACACCTGCCGCAGCCCGTTCTCGTCGATCGGTTCCTTGCCTGCGATGGTGCCCTCGGACTTGCGGACGCGACCGTCGAGCGTGACCGGCCCGGCAGGCGGCGGATCCACGGGCGGCGCCTCGGTCCCCTGGATCGGGCGCACGTAGCCGCGGTTGACCAGGATCGTGCGACCGTCGGTCAGCTGCAGCGGGGTCAGGACCTCGTACGCGGGCTGCGAGTCGATGGACCGCAACCGGACCAGCAGATCACTGTTCTGCACGTACGACCCGGTCGCGGTGACGCGGCGCCACTCGTCGTCCGGATTCGCCCCGGCGCCGGACAGCAGGGTCTCCAGCGGGACGGGCTCGGCGTCGACCGAGTCGGCGATCAGCTGGTTCCGGTGCTCCGTGGACGTGTTCTTGCCGAGCTGCCACGGCGCGAGCACGTAGAAACACATGAAGGCGAATCCGGCGACCACCAAGGCCAACACCAACCAGCCGGGTCGCAACAGAAATCTCAGCCTTCGCACGCCTCCACGGTAGCCGCTCGCAGGTCGGGACCCTGATCGTGGGTTACCGGCTGCGCACCCAGTCGAGCAGCCCCGGCACCGCGGCCTCGATCTGGAGGCGGACCCGCTCGAAGTCCTCGAGGTCCCCGTAGAACGGGTCGGGCACGGACGACGTGTCCGCGTCCGGGTCGAAACTGCGCAGCAACCGGCGGCGCTCGTCGGGTACGCCCATGTGGGCAAGCTCACGGTCGTGGTTGGCCGCGAGAGCGACCACCAGATCGGCGCCGAGGTGGAACGGCCCGACCTCCGCGGCCGTGTGGCCGGTCGGGTAGCCGTTCAGCTTCAGGGTCTCGTTGGTGCGGATGTCGGCCTCGCGGCCGACGTGCCAGCCGTGTGTCCCGGCGCTGCTCACCATCACTCGATCGTCGAGGGCTTCCCGCCGGAGGTGCTCGGCGAAGATCTTCTCGGCCATGGGGGAGCGGCAGATGTTGCCGGTGCACACGAACGTCACGTGCAGCGGAGACTCAGGCCGCGTCATCGAGCAGCTTCCCGAGGTCGGCGACGGTCTGCGCCGTCGTGTGCGCGCGCTCGGCCTCGGCGGGGAATCCGTAACCCCACTCGACGAACACCGCGGGGATGCCCCAGTGCGCGGCGCCGAGGACGTCGTGGTCGCGGTCGCCGATCATCAGGACGTCGGCGGTGGCGCCCTCGGTGGCGGTGACTCCGAGGTTGTGCAGCGAATGGGCGATCACGTCGGACTTGGCGCGGCGACTGCCGTCGTCGCTGGCTCCGCCGATGAACTCGAAGTAGTGCGCGAGTTCGAAGTGTTCGAGGATGCGGATCGCGAACCGCTCGGACTTCGACGTGGCGACTGCGAGTCTCCGGCCGCTGTCGCGCGCGGCGACGAGCACCTTCTCGATGCCGTCGAAGACGGCGTTCTCCGCCCACCCCACGCGGTCGTAGCGTTCGAAGTAGGCGGCGATCGCCTGCTGCACGAGGTCTTCGTCCAGCCCCATCGACCGGAACGTGTCGATCATCGGCGGGCCGATGACGGCGTCGATCATCTCGTCGGTCGGTTCGGGCTGACCGATCGTCGCGAGCGCGTGGCGGAAGCCGGCGTGGATGCCGGGTGCGGAGTCGGTGAGGGTGCCGTCGAGGTCGAACAGCACGATCGGTGCCGACAGGGCAGTAGGGACGGCTGACGCGGAGGTGGAGAGAGATGTCACCGGACCATTGTCCCTTAGGCTCGACGATCGTGGACATTCGTGCCGGGAGCCGGGAGAGCCTGCGTCACCACGGAGACGTGGATGCGGGGCCCGGACTCCTCGATTTCGCAGTCAACGTGCAGGGCGACGGGCCACCGGACTGGCTGCGCCTCCGCCTCGCCGACGCGCTGGCGCACCTGGGCACGTACCCCACGGTCGCGGCCGATCTCGCGGCCCGGACCGCGGTGGCGTCCCGGCACGGCCGGGACCCCGAGGAGGTGCTGCTGCTCGCCGGGGGAGCCGAGGGGTTCTCGCTGCTCCCGCGGCTCGGGATCCGGGAGGCGGCGCTGATCCACCCGTCGTTCACCGAACCGGAGTGGGCCCTGCGGGAGGCGCAGGTGCCGGTCACGCAGGTGCTGCTCGACGACCCGTACGTCCTCGACTCGGCGACGGTCCCGGAATCGGCCGATCTGGTCGTGATCGGTAACCCGACCAACCCGACGTCGGTACTGCACCCCGCCGAGACGATCCTGCGGTTGCGCCGCCCGGGCCGGATCGTTGTCGTCGACGAGGCGTTCATCGACGCGGTCCCCGACGAGCGCGAGTCGCTGGCCGGTCGCTCACTGCCCGACGTGCTGGTGCTCCGCAGTCTCACCAAGACGTGGGCGCTGGCGGGACTGCGCTGCGGGTACGCCCTCGGGGCCCCTGAGATCCTGGAACGACTGCAGGTGGGGCGGGCGCACTGGCCGGTGGGCAGCCTGCAGGTGGAGGCGATCGCGGCGTGCAGCGAACCGCACGCTATCGCGGCCGCCCGCGACCACGCGGTCGTGCTGGGTGAGTGGCGCGAGGACCTGATCCGGCGGCTGACCGGAATCGGCGTCGCCGTGCACCGGCCCGCGGTCGCGCCGTTCCTGCTGCTCCGCCTGCCGGACGGCGAACTGATGCGCAAGCACCTGCGCCAACAGGGCATCGCCGTGCGGCGCTGCGACACGTTCCCCGGACTCGGACCCGACTACCTCCGCGTCGCGGTGCGCCCCGCGGAGCAGACCGACGCGCTCGTCGACGCGATGAAGGAGATCCTGTGAACCCGGTGCGTCTCGCCGACGTGATCGCGACCCTGGACGCGGCCTACCCGCCCGCCCTCGCCGAATCGTGGGACTCCGTCGGCCTCGTGTGCGGCGACCCCGACGACACGGTGGCGACGGTGTCGGTCGCGGTCGATCCGACGGCCGCGGTGGTCGACGAGGCGATCGCCGCCGGCGCCGACCTTCTCCTCGTCCACCACCCGCTGCTGCTCCGCGGAGTCGACACCGTCGGCGCCCACACCCCGAAGGGTGCGCTCGTCCACAAGCTGATCAAGGCCGGCTGCGCCCTGTTCACCGCGCACACCAACGCCGATTCCGCGGACCCCGGCGTCTCCGACGCACTGGCGGCGACGCTCGGGCTGACCGTCACCGGGCCGATCGAGCCGCACCCCACCGAGAACCTCGACAAATGGGTGGTCCTCGTCCCGTCCGGTGACGCCGACACGGTCCGTCGCGCGCTGTTCGACGCCGGCGCCGGACACATCGGCAACTACCGCGACTGCAGTTGGTCCGTCACCGGGCACGGCCAGTTCCTCCCGACCGACGGCGCGAATCCGGCGCTCGGTGCTGTCGGCGCGCTCGAACGGGTCGAGGAGAGCCGGGTGGAGGTGATCGCGCCGCGAGGCCTTCGGCCGAAGGTGCTCGCCGCGATGCGCGCCGCCCACCCGTACGAGGAGGTCGCGTTCGACGTGTTCGAGACGGCGACATTCCCAGGTCCCCGCGGACTCGGACGCGTCGGCGAGCTACCCGGACCGCTGTCGCTGCGCGACTTCACCGACTGGGTGGCCGACGCGCTGCCGGCCACCACGTGGGGAGTGCGGGCCGCGGGCGACCCCGAAGCCACGATCCGCACCGTCGCCGTGTGCGGTGGCTCGGGCGACTCGTTCCTCGACGACGTCGCACGCCTCGGCGTGGACGCGTACGTGACCGCGGATCTGCGGCACCACCCGGCCGACGAGCACCTGCGCGCCGGAGGTCCGGCCCTGATCGACGTCGCGCACTGGGCGAGCGAGCAACCATGGTGCGAACAGGCGAAGGGCGTGCTCGACACCGCGTTCGCACACACACCGCAGTGGCGGGTGCGGGTGTCCGCGGTGCGCACCGATCCGTGGTCGGTCAGCGCGTCGTCGCCGTAGCGCCGTCCGGCCGAAACCCGTGAAGCGCCGGGGTACGGTTGACACCCAGCAATCTGCCGCAGAAGAACCCTTCACAGAAGACAGCAGGAGTTACCACGCGTGAACGTCGAACCACAGGTGCAGTCCAAGCTTCTCGACCTCGCCGGCGTCGATGCGGAGCTGTCGAGGATCGCCCACCGACGCACCGCGCTTCCGGAGCGTCAGGAAGTCGAGCGGCTCGAGGCGGAACGCGTCACCCGTAAGGACGCGGCCGTGGCCGTGGAGATCATCCTCGACGACCTCGACCGCGACATCCGCAAGCTCGAAGGCGAGGTCGACGCCGTCCGTCAGCGTGAGGACCGCGACCGCAAACTGCTCGAGAGCGGAACGGTCGGATCGAAGCAGCTCACCGAACTCGAACACGAACTCGGCAGCCTCGTCCGCCGTCAGGGACTGCTCGAGGACGAACTGCTCGAGGTGATGGAACGGCGCGAGGCATCGCAGTCCGACCACGACCACGCCGGTGCGCAGCTGTCGCAGATCGAGGAAGACCTCATCGATGCGTCCCGCCGCCGCGATGATGCCGTCGCCGACCTGGACGCCGCGGAGCAGCGCTGCATCCGGGACCGCGCGGCACTGGCTGACCAGTTCCCGGCCGACCTGATCACCGTCTACGAGAAGCAGCGCAGTCAGAACGGCGTCGGCGCGGCACTGCTGCAGGCCCGCCGCTGCGGTGCGTGCCGCATCGAACTCGACCGCGGCGAGATCTCCCGCATTACCGCCACCGCACCGGACGTCGTCGTGCGCTGCTCCGAATGCGGCGCGATCCTGGTGCGCACCAAGGAGTCGGGTCTGTGAGTGTCGGTCGCGTCGTCGTCGAGGCCGACGGCGGGTCGCGCGGCAATCCCGGACCCGCGGGCTACGGCACCGTGGTGTTCGACGCCGCCGACGGCACCGTCCTCGCCGAGCGCAAGGAAAGCCTCGGTACCGTCACGAACAACGTCGCCGAATACCGGGGGCTGATCGCCGGGCTCGAGGCAGCCGCCGAACTCGGCGCGTCCGGGGTGGACGTGCGGATGGACTCCAAGCTGGTCGTCGAGCAGATGTCCGGGCGCTGGAAGGTCAAACACCCGGACATGATTCCGCTGCAGCGCCGGGCGTCGGAACTCGCCAGGCAGTTCGATTCCGTGACGTACACCTGGATTCCGCGGGCCGAGAACGCGCACGCCGACCGCCTCGCCAATGAGGCCATGGACGGTGCCGCCGGTACCGTTGCCGAACCGGAACCGGCTGCCGTCGCGGACAAAGCCACCCCGGCGGCGCCGGGCTGGATGGACACGACGGGCGCCCCGACCCGGATGCTGCTGCTCCGGCACGGGCAGACCGTACTGTCCGTCGACCGGCGGTATTCGGGTCGCGGGAACCCGGCGCTCACCGAGATCGGGCAGGCCCAGGCGAACGGCGCGGCGTCCCGCTTCGCGGGCGACGACGGCATCGCGGCCGTGGTGTCGTCCCCGCTGGGGCGCGCGCAGCAGACCGCGGCGGCCGCGGCGAAGGTGCTCGGGCTCCCGGTCACCGTGCACGAGGGTCTCACCGAAACCGACTTCGGCGAGTGGGAGGGCCTCACGTTCAGGGAGGCCGCCGACCGCGACCCCGAACTGCACCGCAAGTGGTTGTCGGACACGTCGGTGCGACCGCCGGCGGGGGAGAGCTTCGACGAGGTCCGGGAGCGGATCGTGAAGGTCCGCGACGACCTCACCGCCTCCTACGGTGGCTCCACGATCCTCGTCGTCACGCACGTGACCCCCATCAAGACCCTGCTGCAGTTGGCGCTCGACGCGGGACCGTCGCTGCTGTTCCGGCTGCACCTGGATCTGGCGTCGCTGAGCATCGCCGAGTTCTACCCGGACGGCGGCTCGTCCGTCCGCCTGGTCAACGACACCTCCCACCTGTGAGTACTTCTTAACCGCCGGCGGTTAAGAAGTACTCACAGGCCCAGAGGGCAACGACCGCCGCGAACAGGGTCAGCGGTGTGGTCACCATCGCGAGAATCGTGAAGGTCCGCAGATCGGCGGGCGATCCGGCTCGCGCGGCGACCCGCCGCCACAGCATGATCGCCAGCGACCCCACGTAGGTGAGGTTGGGGCCGAGATTCACCCCGAGGAGCATCGCCAGGACGAGGGCGGTCGGGGGGTGGGGCCCGAGCGCTGCCAGCAGGAGCAGTGTGGCGGGGAGGTTGTTCACCAGATTCGCGGCGACCGCCGCGACGACGGCCATCGTGAGCAGCGCCGCGAACGACGTGTCGGTCGGTAGCCGTGCGCCGATCCAGTCCCCGATCGGACCGTTCGCGACGCCGGCGACGACGACGCCGAGGACCAGGACGAACGCGCAGAACCACACGTCGACCGCATACAGGATGCGGCCGAAGTCGGTGCGGCCGTCGCGCAGTGCGACGACGCCGAGCACGATCGCCCCCGCCGCCGCCACCCATGCCGGCGCGATCCCCACGAAGCCGGACACCGCGAAACCGACGAGTGTCGCGGCGATGATCGACAGTGCGACGGTCGGTGCGGGGGGATCGCGGGCCGGTTCCGGTTCGGCGTAGGGCCGATTCAGGTGGCGCCGGAAGAACATCCGGAACAGGATCAGTTCGACGACGATCGCCACCGCCCAGGGCAGCGCCATCACGGCGGTGAAATGCAGGAAAGTCAACCCGGTCGCGGAGAACGCGATGAGATTGGTGAGATTGGAGACGGGGAGAAGCGTCGACGCCGTGTTCGACAGGTGAGCACTGGCGTACGAATGCGGTCGCGGGTCCATCCGCAACGAGCGGGCCGTCGCGATCACTGCCGGCGTCAACAGCACCACCGTCGCGTCGAGACTCAGCACCGCGGTGGTGAGTGCCGCTGCCCCGAACACGAGCGTCAGCAACCTCTTCGGGTCTCCGCGTGCCCCACGCCGCAGCCGGGCCGCGATCCAGGTGAACACACCCATCGCGTCCGCGAGGTGCGCGAGGACGAGGATCGCCGCGAGGAACCCGACGGTCGGGGCCATCTCGGTCACTTCGTCCCGGGCCTGCGCCGGCGTCACCAGACCGGTGGCCAGGACGACGACGGCGGCCGGTGCGGCCGCGACGATCTCGGGTAGCCGGCGAGGCCGGACGACCGTGAAGACGAGGACCGCGGCGACCAGCGCCACTGCCAGAACTGTCACCGGCGGGTCACTTCAGGAGCTTGTGGAGGGTGCGCAGGTTCCGGGTGGTGGTGAAGGCCTTGAGCTTGGGGGTGCCGGTGCTCTTGCCGAATTTGCTCTTCAGCGTCATGCCGCGTTCGACCTCCCAGTACAGGACGCCGTCTCCGGCCTGCACGCGTTCGACGTCCGGATCGAGGTCGTCCCGGATCCGCAGCAGCGTGTCCAGGACCTCGGGGTCGGGAGTCACCAGCACGTACGGGTGCCAGCCTTCTCGCTCGGGGTCGAACGGGTAGTCGTCGACGATCTTCCGGATCGTGTCGAGGTCGAGGACGAAAACCCAGGCTTCGTAGTGGAAGTCGGCGCGCAGCGCGGATTCGATCTCACTCTTCAGTGCGGGGACGTCGTCGCGGTCGGAATCGAAGAGCACGTTGCCCGACGCGAGGACGGTCTTCACGTTCTCGAATCCCAGCTCGGCGAAGGTGCTGCGGAGGTCGGCCATCTTGATGTTGATGCCGCCCACGTTGATACCGCGCAGGAGGGCGGCGTATCGGGTCATGCTCAGACCATAGTGCGGCGGCATGACACGTTCGCGCGAACTGTAGGCTGATCGGGCGGACGAGTTGGCCGGGCGACCGCGGCACGGGGAACCAGCACATCAGTGCGCAGGCCCCGAGTCGAGGAAAGTCCGGACTCCACAGAGCAGGGCGGTTGTTAACGGCAACCCGAGGTGACTCGCGGGACAGTGCCACAGAAAACAGACCGCCGACGCCACATCCTCCGGGATGAGGTGTCGGTCAGGGTGAAACGGTGCGGTAAGAGCGCACCAGCACCCCGGGTGACCGGGGTGGCTAGGTAAACCCCGCCCGGAGCAAGGTTGAAGGCCGCATCGGTTCCTCCGGGATCCGGTGCGGCTGCGCAGGTGTTCGAGGGCTGCTCGCCCGAGCCTGCGGGTGAACCGCTCGAGGTACCCGGCGACGGTGTGCCCAGATGGATGGTCGCCACCCGGCGCTTCGGCGCCGGGGACAGGATCCGGCTTACACGCCAACTCGTCCGCCTCAATTCTGCGCCTGCGGGGTCTGTCGCGTGCGGCTGGACGCCTGGTCACGGCCCTGACTGGCGAGTAACAAACAGACCGGTTAGTGTTTTTCCCGCATCGGCCCGACTGACCCGAATCGGGGTCGATGCCGGGGCCCGTCGTCCACGTCCGTGGGCGATGGGGCCCCTCGCCGACGATATCGAGAACGGTAGATGTTACTCACGATAGCGGTAACATCTGCCCATGGACTTGCCTCACGACATCGCCGGTTCCGGCCCCACCCTGGTACTCGTGCACGGGGTGGTGCACCGCAGGCAGGCCTGGAACGTCCTCCTCGACCAGCTGACACCCTATCGGCGGGTGGTCACCGTCGACCTTCCCGGACACGGCGAATCGGCGGCACTCGAAGACGGCGCGGACACGATGGACCAACTGGTCGAGGAACTGAGCGGGTTCGTCCGCTCGGTGACCCCTGCCGGGGAACGGCCGCACATCGCCGGGAACTCGCTCGGCGGCTGGCTCTCGCTCGCCCTCGCCGCCCGCGGCGAGGTCGCCTCGGCCACGGCACTCTCACCGGCCGGTTTCTTCGTCAATCACGCCGATCAGGCCCGCACCATCTACACGTTCCGCGCGCTGCGCGGAGTCACCCGGGCGCTGGGCCCGAACACTCCGAAGGCGTTGCGATACAGAGCCGTCCGCTATCCCTCCCTCGCCGCCTTCTTCGCTCGGCCCAGCCGGGTGCGCTACGAGGACGCCGTGATCGACGCACAGTCGCTGGCCACGAACGCCCTGGTCGACAAAGGGCTCACGGCCTCGTTCGACCTCCCGCCGGTCGTCGACGCGTCGGTTCCGGTCACCGTGGCGTGGGGGCGGCGGGACCTGATTCTGCCGGTCTACCAGGCGCGACGGGTGCGCAGAGTGTTCCCGCAGGCGCGAATTCTGATCCTGCCCGGCATCGGGCACGTCCCGATGACCGACGACCCGAACCTGATCAGCACGATCCTGCTCGGCGGCAGCGCGGCGAGTTCCCGCGACCCCGCGAACTGACCGGCGCTAACGCGCCTCAGTGATACCGTCGGCGCTAACGCGCCTCTGTGACAAATCGGCGCTACCGCGCCTCGGCGACGACCACGGCGCCGAAACCGAAGAGGACGGTTCCGGTGATCCGGTCGAGGACTTTCCGCACCGACGGCTTCTCCAGCGTGGTGCGCGCGCGGGTCAGCAAGATGCTGTACGCCCCGAGCCAGACGATCCCGAGCAGCCCGTGTACCAGCACGAGCAGGGCCAGGCTCGGGGCGGTCGGCCAGCCGGGCGGGACGAGCTGGGGGAGCAGGCCGGTGTAGAACACCGCGATCTTGGGATTCAGGAGGTTGGTCAGGAACCCGGCCCGCCAACTCGACCCCGAGGACGGAACCGGCGCCGGCGCGGTCCGGGCGGCGCGGGGTCGTGTCCGGCTGCGCCAGAGGGTGGAGAGCCCCAGATACACCAGGTACATCCCGCCGACGATCTTCACGACGGTGTACGCCTCCGCGGACGCGGCGAGCACGGCACCGAGCCCGACGACGGTCAGCGCGCCCCACACCATCAACCCGGCGACGACGCCGAACGTGGCCCGCAGCGCGGCGCTGCGCCCGCCGGACAGTCCGGCGCGGGTCACCACCGCCATGTCCGGACCGGGAATCACGGTCAGAAGCCCGAGTACCGCGAACGCTGTCACCACCACACCGATCATCGGCCCAGTATGTCGCGTGTGGTCAGCGCAGTGAAATCCACACCTGGGACTTGCCGAGCACGGTGTGCCCGTCGAACGTCACCGTCAAGTCGATCCTCGCGGTGCCCGCGGATTCGTCGACCTCCGCGGCCTTCGCGACGACCTCGACCACCGCACCCTGATCCGGGTCCACGATCACCGGCTTGGTGAAGCGCGCGCGGTACCCCGTGACCAGCGCCGGATCGCCGAGCCAGTCGACGACGCACTGCGTCGCCAGTCCCAGCGTGAGCATCCCGTGGGCCAGCACGCCGGGAAGGCCCACCGCGTCGGCGATGTCGTCGCGATAGTGAATGGAGTTGAAGTCACCGGACGCCCCGGCGTAGCGGACCAGGGATTCCCGGGTCACGTGATACCGGGCCTTGGCAACGGTGTCGCCGAGCAGGATTCGCCGCGGGGACGTCATTCCGCCCCCCTGACGAACAGCGTCGACGTCATCGTGCTCACGTGATCGCCTGTGGCGTCGAGAATCTCGATGTCGGCGACGAGCAGGGTGTGCGGACCACGCGAGGTCACGTGCGTGACGGTGAGGACGGCGGAGAGTTCGTCGCCCGCGACGACCGGGCGGTGGGACGTGGCGTGCTCGGTGCTGTGCACCAGATTGACCGGTTCGATACCCGACGTCGGATCGGCGACCAGTTGCGCGAGTGCCCGCTCCTGCACGATGACGGGAAACGTGGGCGGGGCAACGAGATCGGCGTGACCGGCGGCGCGGGCGCTGTCCACGTCGAACGACGTGGGGTTGGTGGCGAAGACGGCGCGGGCGAATTCCCTGATCTTCTCGCGGCCGACGAGGTAGGGCTCGGTCGGTGGGTAGACACGACCCTCGATCTCCGGATTCACTCCCATCACGTCAGCCTAGAGACGCGCGGTCCGCCGGGCAGGGCGAAGCGTCACGAATGGGTTGCGGGCGTGCCTGCCCTGATACCCCGAAACCCCCGCCTACGACGAAACCCCCGCCGGAGGTGTCCGGCGGGGGCTTCGGGGTATCGACTGATCGACAACCGTCAGACGGGATCGACCATCAGCAGTTGGGCCCAGTAGGAGGCGCCTTCGGCACCGAGGTAGGGAAGTAGCTGATCAAAAATGATCGTCGACATGCTCGCTCCATTCTCTGTTCGGGCACTGCGCACGGGAAGAACGAGCCATCGGCACCGCACTGACCGGCGCCGGAGACCGTATCACCGGACAGGACTCCGAGGGTAACAGTCTGAGCGTGATCCACAACCCCACACGTCCCACCGGTGCCACACTGAGGACATGACTGACGAAGATCACCTCTGGTACTACAACGTCGAGGACGGCACCGTCACACAGGGAAAGGCGGCATCCTCGATGACGCGGATGGGCCCGTACCCCGACCGCGCGGCGGCGGAGAAGGCACTGCAGATCGCAGCGGAGCGGAACAAGGCGGCGGACCGGGCCGACGAGGAGTGGAACAACTAGCGTTACGGGAAGGGTGTGCGTGAGGTGCCGATGAGTCGTTTCGTTGCGCGCGGAATCGATTTCGGCACCGTGCGCACCGAGTTCCACCTGCCGGACGGGTATCCGCCCGCGGCGCTCGCGCAGTCGCGTACGGCGTCCGACCGGTTCGCGTCCGGACGGGAGGACCGCACCGATCTGGCGTTCGTCACCATCGATCCGCCGGATTCGATGGATCTCGATCAGGCGTTGCACCTCGAGCGGACAGCCGATGGATTCGTCCTGCACTACGCGATCGCGGACGTCGGCGCCGTCGTGGAGCCCGGTGGGGTGCTCGACGTGGAGACCCGCAAACGCGGGCAGACGTTCTACCTCCCCGACGGCAAGGTGCCGCTGCATCCCCAGGAACTCTCGGAGGGATCGGCGAGCCTCCTCCCGGGGGTGAACCGCCCGGCGGTGGTGTGGCGGATCGAACTCGACGAGTCGGCCGAGCCGCTGTCCTGCACCGTGTCCCGGGCGACGGTGCGGTCCGTGGCCCGATTCGATTACGCCGGTGTGCAGGCCGATGCGGAGGCGGGACGACTGCATCCGTCCATTGCGCCGCTGCCCGAGTTCGGCCGGCTCCGCACGGCGGCGGCGGTGGCGCGCGGCGCGATCGAACTCCGGCTCCCCGAGCAGGAAGTGGTGCCGGACGGCGACAGCTGGCGCGTCGACCTCGCACCCCGCACCGAGGCCGACGACTGGAACGCCGAGGTCTCGCTGCTGACCGGAATGTGTGCGGCCGCCATGATGCTCGACGCGAAGATCGGGTTACTCCGCACCCTGCCGCCTGCCGGGCCGGACGCGGTCGGGGCGCTGCGGCGGACGGCGGCGGCACTGGGGGTCGACTGGCCCGAGAGCGTCGGCGTCGGTGCACTCCTGGCGGGGCTGGACCCGAATTCGGCGTCGACGCTGGTGCTGATGACCGAGGCGCCGTCGCTGCTGCGGGGCGCCGACTACGCAGCGTTCGACGGAACCCTGCCGGAACTGACCTCCCATGCCGCCATCGGCGCGCCCTACGCCCACGTGACCGCGCCGCTGCGCCGGCTCTCGGACCGGTACTCCACGGAGGTGTGCCTGGCCGTGTCCGCCGGAACGCCGGTGCCGTCCTGGGCGCGGGACGCCCTGGGATCGATGCCCGAGATCATGGGTGGCTCGGATTCCCTCGCGAGCAAGATCGACCGGGCCTGCATCGACCTCACGGAGGCGACCGTACTCGCCGACCGGGTGGGGGAGACGTTCGACGCGACCGTGCTGCGGTCACGGAACGGCAAACGCACCGCGGACGTGTTCGTCCCGTCGGTGTCGGTGATGGCCAAATGCGTGGGCGACCCCGCCGAGGGCGAGCAGGTGAAGATCAGACTCGTCTCCGCCGACGTCGCGAAGCGGACCGTCGAATTCGGTTATCCCGCATAGCGAGTCAGGTGCGGAATCGGTCCGTCGCGGTGACCAGGTGGTGGACGATGCCCGGTTCCATCGCGGAGTGTCCCGCGTCGTCGACGATCTCGAGCCGGGAATCCGGCCACGCCCGGTGCAGGGCCCACGCGCTGGCCGCCGGGCACACCACGTCGTAGCGGCCCTGCACGATCACGCCCGGAATGCCGTCCAGCGCGGCGGCGTCCCGCAGCAACTGACCCTCGTCCAGGAATCCGCGGTGGTGGAAGTAGTGGTTCTCGATGCGGGCGAAGGCCAGCGCGAACCGCGGCTGGGACGTCTCCACCACCCGTTCCGGTTTGGGGAGCAGCGAACTCGTCGCGCCCTCCCACGTGGACCACGCGACCGCGGCCCGCGTCGCGACGTCGGGGTCGTCGGAGTGCAGGAGCCGGTGATACGCCTCGACGAGGTCCCCGCCGCGCTCCGGCTCCGGCACCGGCGCCAGGAATTCCTCCCACAGTTCGGGGAAGAGGTGTCCGGCACCGCCGTTGTAGTACCAGTCGATCTCGCTGCGGCGCAGAAGGAAGATGCCGCGCAGCACGAGTTCGGTGACCCGGCGGGGGTGCTTCTGGGCATAGGCGAGTGCCAGGGTGGAGCCCCACGACCCGCCGAAGACCTGCCACCGGTCGATGCCGAGGTGTTCACGCAGCATCTCGATGTCGCCGAGGAGACGGCCGGTGGTGTTGACCGACAGATCGGCCCCGTCGGCGACGTGAGGTGTGGAACGCCCGCATCCGCGCTGGTCGAGCAGCACGATCCGGTACACCTGCGGGTCGAAGAACTGGCGCTGCGCGGGGTCGGTGCCGCCGCCGGGCCCGCCGTGGAGGAACACCACCGGCTTCCCGTCGGGGTTGCCGCTCTGCTCCCAGTACATCTGCTGACCGTCGCCGACGTCGAGGTGCCCGAACTGGTACGGCTCGAGCGGCGGGTACAGCGTGCGCAACTGGCTCACTTCGGCCTCAGAACCCGATCAGGCCGGACGCCAGGTCGGGGATCTCCAGCGCGGTGGTCGCCTGCTGCCGGATGTCGGGGCAGGCGGCTGTCGTGATGGCGTCGATCCGGGCCCGGTCCTGCAGGAAGTCGAGCCCGTTGAGGTTGTTCTTCGCGATCCACGTGCCGACCAGGCCGTTCAACCCGGTCTTCCCGATCGTCGGGGTGTAGGTGCGCCAACTCTGCAACTGACCCTCGAGGTCGGTGCACAACTGGGCGGCCTGCGCCTCGGTGACCCCGCCCGGCACCAGGGCAGTGCCGGGAACCACGGTGGTCGCCGGTGGGGGCGCCGTGGTGCCGGGCGCGGGGGCGGGGCTCGGTCCGGCACACCCCGTGACCAGCGTCGCAGCCGCCACCGTCCCGGCCGCGGCGACGGCCAGGCGGTGACGACGTCCGGAGCCGTGCACGCGTCGCTGTCCCATGAACATCCCCCTCGAGTGTGTGCCGGCCCGGTGAGTCGAGGACGACCTAGAAGCTGTGCTCTTCCGCCGGAAACGTTCCGGTGCGCACTTCGGCCGCGTATGCGGCGGCCGCGTTGCGCAACTCGTCACCGACGTTACCGAAGCGCTTGACGAACTTCGCCGTCTTGCCGCTGGTGTAGCCGGCCATGTCCTGCCACACCAGGACCTGGGCGTCGCATTCGGCGCCCGCTCCGATGCCCACGGTGGGGATGGTGAGCTTGCGGGTGACCTGGCCCGCGATCTCGGCGGGCACCATCTCCATCACGACGGAGAACGCGCCGGCCTCCTGCACGGCGATCGCGTCGGCGACCAGTTGCTCGGAGGCGTCGCCGCGGCCCTGCACGCGGAAACCGCCGAGCGAGTTGACGCTCTGGGGGGTGAATCCGACGTGGGCCATGACGGGGATGCCCGCCGCGGTGATGGCGGCGATCTGCGGGGCGACGCGCTCGCCGCCCTCGAGCTTGACCGCGTGGGCCAGCCCTTCCTTCATGAACCGGGTCGCGGACGCGAGGGCCTGCTCCGGGGAGCTTTCGTAGCTGCCGAACGGCAGGTCCGCGACCACGAGGGCGTGCGGCGCTCCGCGGACGACGCCGCGAACGAGGGGGAGGAGTTCGTCGATCGTGACCGGGACGGTGGTCTCGTATCCGTAGACGACGTTGGCGGCCGAGTCGCCGACGAGCAGGACCGGGATTCCGGCCTCTTCGAAGATGCGGGCGCTGGAGTAGTCGTATGCGGTGAGCATCGACCAGCGTTCGCCCTCGGCCTTCATGGCCTGCAGGTGGTGGATCCGGGTCTTGCGCTTGGGAACGTCGTGCGATGGTGCTGATCCGTAGAGCCGATCTTCTGACGTGCTCGCGGACGACTTGCTATCGGACATCGTTGTCCCTTTCTGGCCTCGAGGCCCTTGACGGGTCCCCGGGTGCGGGTGATGACGCCTACAGTCTGCCACCGGCGGGCGGGGGAGCGAAGGGGTCGCGCGGGTGCAATGGGTCACACCTGCTGTCCGGTCTCTGACCTGCGGGAAGGCCCTTCGGCGCGGAACCCCTGGCACGATCGTCCTATGTCGAAGAGTGCTCGGGTACCGGCCGCGTTCGCGGGGTGCATCGCCGTCGTCCTTGTCGTCGCAGGCTGTGCGGGGGGCGTACAGGGCACCGGTGAGGCCGTCGCCGAACCGTCGGCGGCCGAGGCCGCTCCGGCCGGACCGATCCCCGCCGGGCTCGAGGAGTACTACACGCAGCAGATGCAGTGGGGTTCGTGCGACGGGTTCAGCACGGATGGGTCCCCACTCGGGGACACGCTCGACTGCGCCGAGGTGACGGTGCCGAACGACTACGCGAATCCGGGCGGAGCCACCGCGCAGATCGCCGTCTCCCGCTCGAAGGCGACCGGCGACAAGATCGGATCGCTGCTGGTGAACCCGGGCGGCCCCGGGGCGTCGGGTATCGGGCTGGCGTCCGTGGCCGACGGCACCGCCATCGCGGAGCGATTCGACGTCATCGGTTTCGATCCGCGCGGCATCGGCGCGTCCACCCCGAAGGTGACCTGCCTGACGCCGGCGGAAGTGGACGCGAGGCGCAAGGACGACGACGTCGACATGAGTCCCGCCGGAATCGCGCGCACCGAAGCCGAGAACCGCGACTACGCCGACAAGTGCGCGCAGCGGACCGGTGTCGACGTCCTCGCCCACGTCGGCACGAACGACGTGGTGCGCGACATGGACGTCATCCGGGCGGTGCTCGGCGACGAGAAGCTGAACTACCTCGGCTACTCGTACGGCACCCGGCTCGGCTCCACGTACGCGGAGACGTTCCCCGGCAACGTGCGTGCGATGGTCCTCGACGGTGCCCTCGACCCGGAGCAGGACCCGACGCAGGAAGTGATCTTGCAGGCCGCCGGATTCCAGTCCGCGTTCGACGCGTTCGCCGCGGAGTGCATGCAGCAGAAGGACTGCCCGCTCGGCACCGACCCGGCGCAGGCGAACGCGAGGTTCCGGGCGCTCGTCGACCCGCTGATCGGCAAGCCCGCCGCGACCACCGACCCGCGCGGACTCAGTTACACCGACGCGATCACCGGTGTCCAGCAGGCGCTGTATTCGCCGAACCTGTGGGGCCCGCTCCGTGGCGGGCTGGAGAGCCTGCAGACGGGGACGGGTGATTCGCTGCTGATGCTGGCGGACCTGTACGAGGGGCGCGCCGACGACGGCACGTATTCCAACCTCAATGACGCCTTCAATTCGATCCGCTGCATGGACGATCCGCCCGTCACCGATCGTGCAGTCGTCGGGGAAGCGGACGTGCGGTACCGCCAGGCGGCGCCGTTCCTCGACGACGGTCGCGGCACCGGCAACGCGCCGCTGGACGTGTGCGCGTTCTGGCCCGCGCCGAACACGGGCGCGCCGCACACCGTGTCCGCGCCGGGAATCCCGCCGGTCGTCGTCGTGTCGACGACCGAGGACCCGGCGACGCCGTACCAGGCGGGCGTGGATCTGGCGAAGCAGATGAACGGCTCGCTCGTCACGTACCGGGGAACCCAGCACACCGTCGTCCTCGACGGCGAGGCGTGCGTCGACGACGCGGTCACGGACTATCTCGTCGACCTCGCGGCGCCGCCCGCGGACCTGACGTGCTGAGCCGCGCCTGTGACGGGATCGCCCGAGGTGCCCGCACGCTGGCCCGATGCGGAATCCGGAACAGTCGAATCAACGAAGTAACACAGATTTAACGAACTTTGCTTACTCTCGCGGACATGGATCGCCAAAAGGAATTCGTGCTTCGCACCCTCGAAGAGCGCGACATTCGGTTCGTCCGATTGTGGTTCACGGACGTTCTCGGGTACCTGAAATCGGTGGCGATCGCCCCCGCGGAACTGGAAGGTGCCTTCGAGGAAGGTATCGGCTTCGACGGATCAGCCATCGAGGGCTTCTCCCGGGTGTCCGAGGCGGACACGGTCGCGAAGCCGGACGCCTCCACGTTCCAGGTGCTGCCGTGGAGTTCGAGCAAGGGGCATCAGCATTCCGCCCGCATGTTCTGCGACATCGCCATGCCCGACGGTTCGCCGTCCTGGGCGGATTCGCGGCACGTGCTGCGCCGCCAACTGAACAAGGCCAGCGATCTCGGCTTCAGTTGCTACGTGCACCCCGAGATCGAGTTCTTCCTGCTCGAGAACGGGCCGATCGACGGCACCCCGCCGAAGCCCGCCGACTCCGGCGGCTACTTCGACCAGGCCGTGCACGACTCCGCGCCCAACTTCCGCCGCCACGCGATCGACGCGCTCGAGTCGATGGGCATCTCCGTCGAGTTCAGTCACCACGAGGCGGCTCCCGGCCAGCAGGAGATCGACCTGCGGTACGCGGACGCCCTGTCGATGGCCGACAACGTGATGACGTTCCGGTACGTCGTCAAGGAGGTCGCGATCGCCGAGGGCGTGCGCGCGACGTTCATGCCCAAGCCGTTCAGCGATCAGGCCGGCTCGGCGATGCACACCCACATGAGCCTGTTCGAGGGCGACACCAACGCCTTCCACAACCCGGACGATCCGATGCAGCTGTCGGAGACCGGTAAGGCGTTCATCGCCGGCATCCTCGAGCACGCCAACGAGATCAGCGCCGTCACCAACCAGTGGGTGAACTCCTACAAGCGCCTGATCCACGGCGGCGAGGCCCCGACCGCGGCGTCCTGGGGCCCGTCCAACCGGTCGGCGCTGGTCCGCGTCCCGATGTACACGCCGAACAAGGCATCGTCGCGCCGCGTCGAGATCCGCAGCCCAGATTCGGCCTGCAACCCGTACCTGACGTTCGCCGTTCTTCTCGCCGCAGGTCTGCGTGGAATCGAGAAGGGCTACGAACTGCCTCCCGAGGCCGAGGACGACGTGTGGGCGCTGACGTCGGCCGAGCGCCGCGCCATGGGCTACCGCGAGCTGCCCGGCAACCTCGACGGCGCACTGCGCGAGATGGAGAAGTCGGAGTTGGTGGCCGAAGCCCTCGGCGAGCACGTGTTCGACTTCTTCCTGCGCAACAAGCGGCGTGAGTGGGAGGAGTACCGGAGCCACGTGACGCCGTTCGAACTCAAGACGTATCTGGGGTTGTGAGCAAGAGCATGGTGAAGCCTCCGGCAGCGCGTTCTGCCGTTCCCGGTCCGGGTCGTCTGGGTCTCGTCGAGCCGACCGCTCCGTCCGAACTCCGCGAGCTGGGCTGGGTGGGTGAAGACAGCATCGAACTGCTGTGGTCGCTGTCGCGGGCCGCGAACGCCGACCTCGCCCTCCGCACCCTGGTGCGCCTGAAGGAAGGGCTCGGCGAGGGCTGGGCCGAACTCGATGCGGCACTGCGCACCGACAAGGGCCTGCGCGGCCGGCTGTTCGGGCTGTTCGGTGCGTCCAGCGCGTTCGGCGACCACCTGGTCGCGGACCCCGCGTCCTGGAAGATCCTCGCCGGCGACGTCCGCCTGCCGTCGAAGGACGAGGCGACCGCCACGATGATGGCCGCGGTCGGCGCCGAACCCGAGGAGGGTGCCCACCCGGACGCCCACCTGTACCGGGCGAAGGTCACCGGACCCGATGCCATCGCGGCGCTGCGCAAGACGTACCGCGACGAACTGATGCTGCTCGCCGCCGTCGACCTCGCGGCGACCGTCGAGAACGAACCGGTACTGCCGTACCAGACTGTCGGCCATCAGCTGTCCGATCTGGCGGATGCGGCACTGGACGCCGCCCTCGCGGTGGCCGTCGCCGCCGTGTGCCCGGACGCCCCGTGCCCCGTGCGGCTGGCCGTGATCGCCATGGGCAAGTGCGGTGCCCGCGAACTCAATTACGTCAGCGACGTCGACGTCGTCTTCGTCGCCGAACCCGCCGACTCGATCGCCAGCCGCATCGCCGGCGAGATGATGCGCATCGGGTCGTCGGCCTTCTTCGACGTGGACGCCGCGCTGCGGCCGGAGGGCAAGCGCGGGGAACTCGTCCGCACCCTCGAATCGCACGTCGCGTACTACAAACGCTGGGCGAAGACCTGGGAGTTCCAGGCCCTGCTCAAGGCCCGTCCGATGATCGGCGACGCCGCGCTCGGACAGCAGTACGCCGACGCCCTCAACCCCATGGTGTGGACCGCCTCGGAGCGTGAGGACTTCGTGCCCGAGGTGCAGGCGATGCGCCGCCGGGTGGAGGAGATGGTTCCCCCGGAACTGCGCGAGCGGGAACTGAAACTGGGTCGTGGCAGCCTGCGCGACGTCGAGTTCGCCGTCCAGCTCCTGCAACTCGTGCACGGGCGGGCCGACGAGGCGCTGCACGTCCAGAGCACCATCGACGCGCTGACCGCACTCGCCGCCCGCGGCTACGTCGGCCGCGACGACGCCGCGAACCTGGCCGCGTCCTACGAGTTCCTGCGGTTGCTCGAGCACCGGCTGCAGTTGCAGAAGCTGCGCCGCACGCACACCCTGCCGCCCGCCGACGACGAGGAAGCGCTCCGCTGGCTGGCACGGGCCGCGCACATGCGACCCGACGGCAGCAAGGACGCGCTCGGCGTTCTCAACGCGGAGATCAAACGCAACGCGCACCGGGTGCGGCGCCTGCACGCGAAACTGTTCTACCGGCCGCTGCTCGAATCGGTGGCGCGCATCGACAAGGAGGCGCTGCGGCTGAGCCCGGACGCGGCCATCCGCCAGCTCGCGGCGCTGGGCTACACCGCCCCGGAGAACGCGCTCGGCCACCTCACCGCACTCACCAGCGGTGCATCCCGCAAGGGCCGCATCCAGGCGCTGCTGCTGCCGACCCTGCTCGAATCGCTCGCCGACACACCGGATCCCGATGCGGGCCTGCTCGCGTACCGGCGGCTGTCGGACGCGATGACCGATCAGACCTGGTTCCTCCGGTTGCTGCGCGACGAGGCCTCGGTCGCCGAGCGGCTGATGACCGTGCTCGGATCCTCGGCCTACGTTCCCGATCTGCTGATCAAGGCGCCGGACGTGGTGCGGCTGTTCGCCGATTCACCGGCCGGACCGCGACTGCTGGAGTCGAAGCCGGAGGACGTCGCCCGCGGCATCCTGACGGCGTCGGCACGCCACGACGACTCGGCCCGCGCGATCGCGGCGGCGCGCTCCCTGCGCCGCTACGAACTGGCCCGCATCGCGTCCGCCGACATCCTCGGCATGCTCGACGTGCCGGGCGTGTGCAAGGCATTGTCGTCCGTGTGGGCGGCCGTGCTCAACGCCGCCCTCGCCGCCGTGACCAAGGCGAGCGAGAAGGAACTCGGCACGCCCGCTCCCGCGACGTTCACGGTGATCGGGATGGGCCGGCTCGGCGGCGGTGAACTCGGCTACGGTTCGGACGCGGACGTGCTCTTCGTGTGCGAGCCGCGCGAGGGAATCGACGAGACCGTCGCCGTCAAGTGGGCCAACAGCATCGGCGACAAGGTGCGGACCCTGCTCGGAGCGCCGAGCACCGATCCGCCGCTCGAGGTCGACACCGGTCTGCGGCCGGAGGGGCGCAGCGGCCCGATGGTGCGCACGCTGGCGTCCTACGAGGCCTACTACGCGCAGTGGGCGCAGGCCTGGGAGATCCAGGCGCTGCTGCGCGCCCACCACGTGGCCGGCGACGCCGACCTGGGTCTGCGCTTCCTGCACATGATCGACAAGACCCGCTACCCGGAGGGCGGCGTGTCGGACCAGGCGGTCCGCGAGATCCGGCGCATCAAGGCACGCGTCGACTCCGAGCGGCTGCCGCGCGGCGCCGACCCCGCGACCCACACCAAGCTCGGGCGCGGCGGTCTCGCCGACATCGAATGGACCGTGCAGCTGATCCAGCTCCGGCACGCCCACGAGATCGAGTCGCTGCACAACACGTCCACCCTCGAGACACTCGACGCGATCGGTGCCGCCGAGCTGCTCAGCGAGTCCGACGTCGAACTGCTGCGCGACGCGTGGATCACGGCGACGAAGGCCCGCAACTGCCTCGTCCTCGTCCGCGGCAAGGCCACCGATCAGCTACCCGGGTCGGGACGCGTCCTGTCCGCGGTCGCGCAGATCGCCGGCTGGGGCGGCGGCGACGCCGGCGAGTTCCTCGACAACTACCTGCGGGTGACCCGGCGGGCCAAGGCTGTGGTGGAGAGAGTCTTCGGGGAGTGATCGCCACCTGGGGGGCGCGGGCACTGATCGCCCTCGGGTGGCTCGCGGTGCTCGTCGGCGTGTTCGGTGTGGTGCTGCGATTCCTCGACGTCCAGAATCAGCGTCTGCTCGTACTGGCGTCCGCGGCGCCCTACCTGATGGCGGCCGCCGCGGTCGGGGTGCTGTTGCTGGGAATCACCCGGCACTGGATCGGGTTCGGGGTCGCGCTGACCGTGGCCGCGGTGGCCACCCTGTCGCAGGGCCCGCTGTACGTGGCGAATTCGGTGCCGGCGTCCGGGCCGGAACTGACCGTGATGCAGGCCAACATCTGGCTCGGCAACGCGGACGCCGACTCCCTCGTCCGGCAGATCCGGGACCGCGACGTCGATGTGCTCACCGTCAACGAACTGACGCCGGAGGCCGTAGACCGGTTGGCGGCCGCGGGCCTCGAATCGACTCTGCCGTACTCGTTTCTCGTGCCCGGCGGCGGCGGTGAGGGAACCGGGATCTGGAGCCGGTACCCGCTGACCGACACGGTCCACCACTCGGAGTTCGTGTTGTCCGCACTGTCGGCCAGGGTGGAACTCCCGGACGGCGCGAGCACGGCACTGTACGCGTTCCACCCCGTCCCGCCGTGGCCGTCGGATCCGTCGCTGTGGTCACGCGAAATGGACCGCATCAAAGCCATTCTCGACGCCGTCCCCGCCGACTCGGGACCCGTCATCGTCAGTGGCGACTTCAACTCCACCCGCGACCACGTCAAGTACCGCAACCTCGTCACCGGACGCTACCGCGATGCCGCCGACCAGGTCGGTGCCGGAATTCAGAACACGTATCCCGCCGACCGGCAGCCGTTTCCGCCGATGATCGCGATCGATCACATCGTCACGAGCGGGGCGCAGGCGCAGTCCGTGGAATCGGTGGTGCTGACGGGCTCGGATCACCGGGGCCTCGTCGCGAGGATCACCCTCGGCGGCTGACCGTCACGGGAGCGTGACGAATCCCTTCTGCACCAGCCAGTCCCGGGCCACGTCCGCCGGTTCCTCGCCCTCCACGTCGACCCGCCGGTTCAGTTCGGTGATCTCCTCGTTGGTCAGGGCCGCGGAGATCGGGGCCATCACGTCCGCTACCTGCGGGTGCGCCTCGGCGAAATCCTTGCGCATCGTGATCGCCGGGTTGTACTTCGGGAAGAACTGGCGATCGTCCTCCAGCAGCACCAGATCGAGCGCGATGATCCGGCCGTCCGTCGTGAACACCTCACCGAACTTGCACTGCGTTCCGTCCGCGGTGGCCTGATAGATGATGCCGGTCTGCAGGATCTGGCGGTTCGCGCGGGCCGGATCGAAGCCGTACTTCGCGGCCATACCCGGGAACCCGTCCTGGCGGACGTTGAACTCGGTCTCCACGCACGTCGTCGCCGCGGCGGGGTCGCGGTTGACCAGGTCCGCGTACTCCGACAGCGTGGTGATCCCGGTCTCCTCGGCGGTCTGCCTGCTCATCGCGAGCGCGTACGTGTTGTTCATCGGGGCCGGATCCACCCAGACCATGCCGTTGCGTTCGAGGTCCTGGTCGCGGACCGCCTCGAACTGCGCGGTCGGGTCGGGAATCGGAATCTCGTTGCCGAGGTAGTTGATCCACCCCGTCCCGGTGTACTCGTAGGTGACGTCGATCTGACCGTCCAGCTGGGCGTCCCGCGTGCTGTTGGACCCCTGGATGTTGGTGAGGTCGCGCACGTCGGCTCCTGCGGCGCTGAGCGCGAACTCGATGATGTACCCGAGGGTGACCTGCTCGGTGAAGTCCTTGGACCCGACGGTGATCGGGACGCCCTCGAGTTCGGGGACGGGCTGGATGCTGCCCGGTTCCACCGACAACGGCAGGGCGCCTCCGGATTCGAGGCCACAGGACACTGTGAGGACCCCGCAGAACGTCACGGCCGTCGCGGCGATCGCCTTCCGCAGGAAGTTCATCAGCGCAGCCCCTTCGGGCCGAGGAACTCCTCGGCCAGGGCGCCGCACCAGTCGACGAGCAGCGCCAGCGCGACCGCGAGCACGGCACCGACGACCAGAGTCACGTTGTCGCGCAGCTTGTATCCGGTGTCGATGAGGATGCCGAGACCGCCTGCGCTGACGAGGAAACTGAGCGTCGCGGTGCCCACCGCGAGGACCAGGGACGTGCGCAGTCCCGCGAGGATGTACGGGACGGCGAGCGGGAACTCGACCTTGCGCAGCACGAGACCGGCCGTCATGCCCTGCCCCCGCCCGGCGTCGATGACCGCGGGATTGACCTCCTGCAGACCGAGGATCGTGTTCCGCAGCACGGGCAGGAGTGAGTAGAACGCGATGGGGAGCACCCCGATCCAGAACCCGGTGGTCCCTGTCGCGAGAAACAGCAGCACGAGCAGTCCGATGGCCGGTGCGGCCTGCCCGATATTGGCGATTCCGATGAAGATCGGTGCGAATTTGGTGTACCCGGGCCGGGTGAGCAGGATCCCCAGCGGGACGGCGACGATGACGACGATCACCACCACGACCACGGTGATCAGCACGTGCTGCCACGTCAGCGTCGCGATGTTCGCGGCATTGAGACTGCCCTTCTGCGTGGCGGTCAGGTCTCGGCTGAACGCCCAGCCGAGGACACCCACCACCAGGAAAAGGACGAGGATCGGCTGGACCAATAGGCGGGCCCGCTCCGACCGCCGGGCGGCCGGGGCGGTGGGCTTCGTGGTGACGGCGGCCGTCATGACGGTGTCTCGCCCTCACTCGCCCCGTCCTGCTCCGGTTCGCCGGCCTCGTCTTCGTGCGCATGCTCCTCACGCATCGCCGACAGGTGCGCTACCAGCGTGTCGATCGTGATCAGGCCGTGGAACTCGCCCTTCCGTCCCGTGACGATCGTCGACGCGCTGCTTTCCGCGAGTAGCGCCTCGAGGGCGTCCTGCAGCGTCGACTGGGTGGACACGACCTCTTCGATCGGGTCGCCGATGTCGCGCAGGGAGGTGGCGGTCTCCAGATGCCGCAGCGACACCCAGCGGACCGGGCGATCCCGCGCATCCAGCAGGACGCCCCACTTTATCTTGCGGGGGGCGATCGCCGCCCGCAGATCGTCCACCGAGCCGTCCTCGTACGCGGTCGGGCAATCGAGGAGGTCGACCTCCGCCACCCGGGTGAGGGTCAACTGCTTCAGCGATGCGTCGGCGCCGATGAACCCGGCAACCATGTCGTTGGCGGGATGGGCGAGGATCGCCTCCGGAGTGTCGTACTGCATGATGTGCGACTGGTTGCCCAGCACCGCGATGCGATCACCCAGCTTGACGGCCTCGTTGAAATCGTGCGTCACGAACACGATCGTCTTGCCGAGATCGGACTGCAACCGCATCAACTCGTCCTGCAGCAGCCCGCGCGTGATCGGGTCGACCGCGCCGAACGGCTCGTCCATCAGCAGCACCGGCGGATCGGCGGCCAGCGCCCGCGCCACTCCGACGCGCTGTTGCTGACCGCCCGACAACTGGCGGGGGTAGCGCTCGCGGTAGAGGCCCGGTTCGAGTCCGACGAGGTCGAGCATCTCGTCGGTGCGGTCGGCGATCTTCTTCTTGTCCCAGCCGATCAGCCCGGGGACGGTGCCGACGTTCTTGGCGATGGTCAGGTGCGGGAACAGCCCGGCCTGCTGAATCGAATAGCCGATACCGCGTCGCAGTTTGTCGGGGTCGATGGACAGGGCGTCCTTGCCGCCGATCGTGATCTTTCCCGACGTCGGTTCGATGAGCCGGTTGATCATCCGCATCGTGGTGGTCTTCCCGCAGCCGGACGGGCCGACGAGGACCACGATCTCCCCTGCGGGGATGCGCATCGACACGTTGTCGACCGCCGCCTTTTCCTGCCCGGGATAGCTCTTCACGACGTCTTCGAGGACGATGTCCACGCCCGAGACCGCGCTGCCGTTGGTGTGAGGTGTATCGAGATCAGTCACGGATCCCCCTGGAGGTGGTGAGTCGGCCGACGACGGCGAGGACGCCGTCGAGTAGGAGGGCGAGGATCACGATGAGCACGGTCCCCGTGAGGGCCTGCGGTATCGCTGTCGGGCTGCCGACGCGGGACAGTCCCGAGAAGATGAGGTTGCCGAGCCCGGGGCCCTTGGCGTAGGCGGCGATCGCGAGGATGCCCATCAGCATCTGCGTGCTCACCCGCATGCCCGTCAGGATCGACGGCCACGCGAGGGGCAGTTCGATTCTGCTCAGCACCGTCGTGCGGCTCATCCCCACACCGCGGGCGGCATCGGTGACGGCAGGGTCGACGGACGCGAGTCCGAGGATGGTGTTCCGGATGATCGGCAGCAGCGCGTACAGCACCAGGGCGGTCACGGTGGGGGCCACACCGAGCCCCAGGATCGGGATGAGCAGACCGAGCAGGGCGAACGACGGGATGGTGAGGATCGTGCCTGCCAGGGCGGTCGCGATCGCGGACCCGGCCGGGCTCCGGTACACCAGGATCCCGATCGCCACCGCGACGATCGTGGCGATGATCACCGACTGCACGACGGCACTGACGTGCAGGAGCGAGTCGGTGAGGAGTTGCTGTTTCCTGGCGGAGACGAAGTCCCACAGTTGCTGCATGTCCAACCGCGCACACCTTTCTCCAGATGTGAAAACAGACCTCGGTCCTTCACAGTGCTACGTACCCGGACATCGCGCAGGTGAATCGGGAAACTCGACTCAGGTCGTGGGGATCATGAACAGCAGGGTGCACACGCCGATGGAGATCGCGAACAGCACGACCATGACGGCGTAGCCCAGGTTCCGCCGGCGGGCCGGGATCGCCGGGTCCATCCACCACCCGAACGCCTTGAACGCGGCTGGAACCGCCCACCACCCGAGGATCTGGGTGGTGACCAGGTTCCCGATGAACAGGGCGACGGCGATCGGCACGCCGTGCGCCTCGATGAACGGCGCACTGAAGAAATGACCCCAGATCACGACCAGCGGGTACAGCACGAGCAGCGCCAGAAGGTTGCTGCGGGCGACAGGTACCGGAGGCGGTTCGTCGCCGCCCGTGCCGCGGAACCAGAAGTCGAAACCGTAGCTCGCTTTGCGGATCCGGAGATTCTTGTTGAACTTCTCGCCCTCCTCGAGGAGGGCGGCCCGCTCCGGGGAATCCATCCACGACCCCAGGTTGTCCTCGGTGTCGAAGCTGAGCACGATCGTCCAGTCCTCGGTGATTCCCTGCACCGGCCTCTCGACCTTGTGCCCCCGGAAGCCCCGGAACCCTGCCTCGGTGGCGGAGATCTTCCGCTGCCAGTCCATGAACGCCGACTCGTCCGCGGGGTCGACGTGGCAGGAGATGACGACCGACGTCGCCGACTGCTCCCGGGTCTGCTCGCCGGTGAGCAAGTGGACGTCCTCGTTGCCGATGAAGGCGTGCTTGATCTCCGCGACCAGTTCCGTGCGCAGGTCGCTGTCGAGCCACGCCCGGGCGTCCTCGAGGGTGGTGAACCGCAGCACGTCCACCCAGTCGTCCTGCACGGGGGGCGACGGCGGCACGATGTCCTGATCGATGAAACCGGGAACCGTCGCGAGGGCGTCCGCCGCGCGTTTCTGCCACTGCGAGTACTCGGCGTAGCTGGCGTCGTCGATCCGGCGTTGAAAGATCACCGACACCGGGGATGCGGCGGGGCTGTGCTGACTCGGGTGCGGCACGTGAGATCACCTCCGGTCGGTTCGTGGTGCGGGCTCCTCGGCGGGGGAATCGTCGGACCGCCGGGCGGATGTGGTGAGCAGGAGCAGAATTCCGGCGCCGGCGCCGAGAACGAGGTAGAGCCAGCCGAGCGGTGCCTGGCTGTTCTCCGGCAGAACGCCCGCGACTGCCATCGCCGCGCTGACGACGAGATAGCAGGCGGCGGTGACGACGCCGCCGATCAGCCCGAGATTCCGGGTGAACAGCCCGAGCGCCAACCCGTACATCTGCGGGCAGAGCACCCCGCATCCGGCGAGTGCGAGGCAGGCGCCGATCGTGATGGCCGGCGCGGTGACGACGGACATCCCGGCCGTGACGGCCAGTACCAGCGCGCCGAGCACGAACACCCACCACGCGCCGAAGGCGAGGCGGCGGGTGCCGATCCGGACGGCGAGTGCGCTGCAGGCGAGTTCGCCGAGAAGGTTGGCGCCGCCCACCACGAGCGCCACCGCACCGTAGGCGGCGGGGGAGAAGCCGAGGATCTCCTGGTACAGGAAGGGCGCGACGACGCCGAACACCATCTGGGCGGACGCCATCAGCCCGAACACGAGGACGAAGCCCACAAAGATGCGGTGGCGCAGCGCGGCCCGCAGCACCCGCGCCGCGGCGGTGGCGTCGACCGGTGACCGCGATTCCTTCGGAAGCGTCTCCGGCAGTCCCACGACCACGAGGGGAACGGCGAGCGCCGCCAGCAGCGCGATCAGCCCGAACACCACGCGCCACGAGATGAACTGCACGAGCAGACCGCCCACGGCGGGCGCGAGAACCGGGGCCAGCCCCCATGCGGCCCCGAGGAGACCGGACACGGACGTGAGCTTGGCGCCGCGGTAGCAGTCGGCGGCGATCGCATACGCGAGGACGAGGCACGCACACCCGCCGACACCCTGCACGAATCTCAGTCCGAGCAGGACCGTGATGTTCTGCACGAGTGCGCATCCCACACTGGTGACGACGAGGATCGCCAGGCAGGTCAGCAGAGTTCGTTTGCGGCCCACCGCATCCGCGATCAGTCCGACCGGGATGAACGCCAGACTCATGCCCAGCATGTACGCCGTCACCGTGTTCTGGACGACGGCCGCGGAGGCGTCCAGGTCGATCACCATCTGCGGCAGCGCCGGGGTGTAGATGTCGAGCGGGATCTGGCTGAGCGGAATCACCAGCAGCAGGATGACCACGACACGGCGCGGCACCGGGACGCCGGTCGGCGTCGTGGGCACTGACATCTCGCACCACCTGCTTCTCGACCCATGGGGGATGGAGAACGGAGCAAGTTTCCCGCAAGCCTTCACGTGAACGTTCCGCAACGGTCCGTGCGGTCGGTTCCCTGGATCATACGACCGCGGACTGCCACGCCGTGCGGGTTCCGGGTGCGCCCGCAGCGGGGGCCTGGGAAGCACGACGAGCCCACCCATGTCACCGGCTGCACACAGCCGGCGCCACGGATGGGCTCGTCAGGAAGTACCGGCCCGCATTTCGGCGGGCATCACGACTTACACGTCGTAGTACAGCTGGAACTCGTAGGGGTGCGGACGCAGGTTGACCGGAGCGATCTCCTGCTCACGCTTGAGCGAGATCCACGTCTCGATCAGGTCGGACGTGAACACGCCACCCTCGGTGAGGTAGTCGTGATCGGCCTCGAGGCGGTCGATGACGGCCGACAGGCTGGTGGGAGCCTGCGGGATGTTGCGGGCCTCCTCCGGCGGGAGCTCGTAGAGGTCCTTGTCGACGGGAGCCTGCGGCTCGATCTTGTTCTTGATGCCGTCGAGGCCGGCCATCATCTGCGCCGCGAAGTTCAGGTAGGGGTTACCCGAGGAGTCGGGGGCGCGGAATTCGAGGCGCTTGGCCTTCGGGTTGTTGCCGGTGATCGGGATACGCACGGCCGCCGAGCGGTTGCGCTGGCTGTACACCAGGTTGATGGGGGCTTCGTAGCCCGGCACCAGGCGGTGGTACGAGTTGATCGTCGGGTTGGTGAACGCCAGCAGCGACGGTGCGTGGTGCAGGATGCCGCCGATGTAGTGACGTGCCATGTCGGACAGGCCCGCGTAGCCGGCCTCGTCGTGGAACAGCGGCTTGCCGTCCTTCCACAGCGACTGGTGGACGTGCATGCCCGAACCGTTGTCGCCGAACAGCGGCTTCGGCATGAAGGTGGCCGACTTGCCGTGCTGCCATGCGGTGTTCTTCACGATGTACTTGAACAGCTGCAGGTCGTCAGCCGCTGCGAGCAGCGTGTTGAACTTGTAGTTGATCTCCTGCTGGCCGCCGGTGCCCACCTCGTGGTGGCCGCGCTCGAGCTCGAAGCCTGCGTTCTGCAGGTTGGTGGAGATCTCGTCGCGCAGGTCGACGTAGTGGTCGTAGGGAGCGACGGGGAAGTATCCACCCTTGGGGCGGACCTTGTAGCCCAGGTTGGGGCTGCCGTCGGCGTTCACGTCGTTGCCGGTGTTCCAGGAACCCGAGATGGAGTCGAGTTCGTAGAACGCGCCGTTGATGCCGGAGTCGTAGCGGACCGAGTCGAAGATGTAGAACTCGGCCTCGGCGCCGAAGAAGGCGGTGTCGGCGATGCCTGTCGACTTCAGGTATTCCTCGGCCTTGCGCGCGACGTTACGCGGGTCGCGGCTGTAGGACTCGCGCGTGAACGGGTCGTGCACGAAGAAGTTGATGTTCAGCGTCTTGGCGGCGCGGAAGGGGTCGATCTGGGCGGTGGCGACGTCGGGGAGGAGCATCATGTCGGACTCGTGGATCGACTGGAAGCCGCGGACGGACGAACCGTCGAACGCGAGGCCGTCCTCGAACACGTCCTGGTTGAACGCGGACGCGGGGATCGAGAAGTGCTGCTGCACGCCCGGCAGGTCGCTGAACCGGATGTCGACGTACTCGACGTTCTCGTCCTTGATGAACTTGATGACCTCTTCGGCCGTGGTGAACGCCACGCTTGTGCTCCTTAAGTCGCTTCAGCCAAGTGGATATTGGCGAAATTCGTCGAGCCGACGGTATGGACTTGGTGTTGCCCGCCGGTCAACCTTTTGTTTCGCCCGTGTTACACGTCGAATCGTCCTGGGCTTTTGCACCGGCTGTGACTGCGCACACAGCCCCAAGCTCCGGTGTGAGGTCCGCGGAGAGACGACGCCTATCCTGGACAGCATGGCACGTATCACCGGTTCTTGGCTCTCCGGACCTTCGGCTGCACTGCCGAACGGTGCCGACGAGACGACGCAGTCCTTCCGGGGCGAGCGCCTCGGGTTGCAGGCGGAAGGACCCGGTTCACTCGCGAGCACGGGACGCCGTCTCGCCGCGCTGATGATCGACTGGGTGACGTCGGCGGGCGTCGCCGCTCTGATCATCGGCGACAACTTCTTCGACGGCCCGTTCTCCACGATCACACTGCTGGTCTGGTTCGTCGTCGGTGTCGTCACGGTGAGTCTGTTCTCCTTCACGCCGGGGCAACTGTTCCTCGGCATGCAGGTGGCCCGGGTGGACGGACCTGCCCGCGTCGGCTTCGTGCGGGCCCTGGTGCGTCAGGCGCTGCTCGTGTTCGTAGTGCCCGGCACCATCACGGACATCGACGGTCGCGGCATGCAGGACCGCGCCACCGGCACCGCACTGATTCGCACGCGCTGACCCCAGAACGTCTTCCGCCCGATGTCGGCTTCGACATCGGGCGGAGTAGGTGTGACGCGGACCAGGTGAAAAGGCGACCGGCTTCTAGCGGCGACGGATGGTGCGCTGCACGCCGCGCATCTTCGCGCCGCCGGGCATCGGCCCCTTGGGCAGTGCGGCGCCGCCACCGCGGCTGCTGAGCGCGGCGAGTCGCGACTCGATGGCGTCCATCCGTTTGGTGTCGATGTTCTTGGGGAGCTTGTTCAGGTGCTTCTGCAGCTGCGACAGCGGGACCTGGCCCTCGTCGTTGCCGATGACGATGTCGTAGATCGGGGTGTCGCCGACGAGGCGCGCCGTCTTCTTCTTCTCCTGGGCCAGCAGCGACTTCACGCGCTGCGGTGATCCCTCGGCGACCAGGATGACGCCGGGGCGTCCGATCACGCGGTGAACGGCGTCGAGCTGCGTGGTGCCTGCGACCGCGCTGGTCACGCGCCAGGAGCCCTGCATGTTGTCGAGCGCCCACGCGGCCGCACCGGCCTGGCCCTCGGCCTTGCCGTACACCGTCTTCTGCACGCGCCGGCCGAAGATGATGAATGCACCGAGAACGCCGAGGAGGAGGCCGATCGGGAGGAGGAACCACTGCAGGCCCCAGATAAGACCGACGAGAAAGAACACCACTGCGAGTCCGACGAGTGTGCCGAGCATGAGCGGCAACAGCAGCTTGTCTTCCTTGCGCTGCATCTGGAACGCCTGCCAGAGCTGGGTTCTGCGTTCCTTCGACGCCTGCCTGCGGGCTGCCTTGGCGGCCGCCTTTGCTTCTTTACTGGGTTTGCCCGCTTTACCGGATTTACTGCCGTTCGCCATGCTTCTCAGGATACGTCCCTGGCCGTGCGCGGTGATGACCCGTCCGGTGTCGATCACCGCGCACGCGCCGCGGTCAGCGGGCGAGGCGCGCCATGAGGGAACTCGCCTCCTGCGAGGCGTCACCGCCTTCGGTGAGATGTGCCTGTCCAGCAGGCAATTCGCGCCCGTGGTGGGCCATCGCCTGTGCGTAGAGGCGGCCGGCGCGGTACGACGAGCGCACGAGCGGTCCGGCCATGACGCCGGCGAATCCCATCTCTTCGGCGGCCTGGGAGTGTTCGACGAACTCTTCGGGCTTGACCCACCGCTCGACGGGGTGGTGCCGGGGGGAGGGTCGCAGGTACTGGGTGATGGTGAGGATGTCGCAGCCGGCGGCGTGCAGGTCGAGCATCGCCTGGTGGACCTCGTCGGGGGTTTCGCCCATGCCGAGGATCAGGTTGGATTTGGTGACCAGCCCGAAGTCGCGGGCGGCGGTGATGACGCCGAGGGAGCGTTCGTAGCGGAACGCGGGGCGGATCCGCTTGAAGATGCGGGGCACGGTCTCGAGGTTGTGGGCGAGGACCTCGGGGCGGGAGTCGAAGACCTCGGCGAGCAGGTCCGGCTTGCCGTTGAAATCGGGGATGAGGTTCTCGACGCCGGTGCCGGGGTTGAGCTGGTGGATCTGGCGGACCGTCTCGGCGTAGAGCCAGGCGCCGCCGTCGGGGAGGTCGTCGCGGGCGACGCCGGTGATGGTGGAGTACCGCAGTCCCATCGCCTGGACGGATTCGGCGACGCGGCGGGGTTCGTCACGGTCGAGGTCCGTGGGTTTGCCGGTGTCGATCTGGCAGAAGTCGCAGCGGCGGGTGCATTGTTCGCCGCCGATGAGGAACGTCGCCTCGCGGTCTTCCCAGCATTCGTAGATGTTGGGGCAGCCGGCTTCTTCGCAGACGGTGTGCAAACCCTCGCGTTTGACGAGGCCCTTGAGCTCGGAGTATTCCGGGCCCATCTTTGCTCTCGTCTTGATCCAGTTCGGTTTGCGTTCGATCGGAGTCTCCGCGTTTCGGATCTCGAGGCGGAGCAATTTGCGTCCTTCTGGGGCCACAGTCACGCGAACGATGCTACGCCCGGCCCGGCGCGCACGACGGGCCGGGGAGCGGTCGTCAACCGTACTGAACAGTAGTGAAGGTGGGGGCGGCGGACGCCTTCTCGGCCGTCGCGGAGTCGAACGTGACCCGTTCGATGTCGTGGTCGGTCACCGGGAGGGTGCCGTCCAGCGCGGCCACGACAGCGGCGGTGACGGCCGGAGTGACCTCCTCGACCGTGACGTCGCGGCCCAGTTCGCGCGACAGCGACGTCACCCCGGCGTCTCGGATGCCGCACGGGATGATCGCGTCGAAGCCCGTCAGGACGGAATTGCAGTTGAGCGAGAAGCCGTGCAGAGCGACACCGCGCTGCACCCGCACCCCGATCGCCGCGACCTTCCGCTCGGGCAGCCACTGCCCGTTGTCGAGGGAGGCGGGCAGCCACACGCCGGAGCGGCCGTCCACCCGGCCGCAGACGATGCCGAGGTCGGTGCACACGGAGATCAGCGCCTGCTCGAGCCTGCGGACGTACCGCACGACGTCGACCGGTTCCGCCAGCTTGACGATCGGATACCCCACCAGCTGTCCCGGGCCGTGCCAGGTGATCTTCCCGCCGCGGTCGACGTCGATGACGGGAGTGCCGTCGGTGGGACGGTCCTCCGGTTCGGTGCGGCGTCCCGCGGTGTAGACGGCGGGGTGTTCGAGCAGGAGCAGCGTGTCGGTGCCCACGTTCTCGGCGCGTTCGGCCGCCAGCTCGCGCTGTCGGTCCCAGGCGTCGACGTACCCGATCGTGCCGAGGTGTTCGACGGCGATCGGGGAGGGGCTGAAACGGGCGGATTGTGTCGCGCTGCTCATGCGCTAGAGGTTACGCCGGGGCGGTGGCCGTGCCGCCACGAGCCGGGTTCACCGGACGAGGGCGGCGTCGAGCGCTTCTCCGATGGTGTTGTGCCGGAACCGGAATCCCGCGTTCTCGAGCACCGTCGGGATCGCGCGCTGCCCGGCCAGGATGCCCTCCTGCGCGAACTCGCCCACCAGCGCGCTGAGCGCGAACCCGGGCACGATCCACGGGGCGGGGCGGTGCATCGTCCGGGCGACCGCGCCGTTGAATTGCGCATTGGTGACGGGCGCCGGACCGGTGACGTTCACAGGGCCGGCCACGTCGTCGCGGGAGAGCACGAATTTGATCGCATCGACCTCGTCCTCCAACGAGATCCACGACAGGTACTGGCGGCCGTTGCCGAGCCGGCCGCCGAGCCCGAACGAGTACAGCGTCTTCAGCCGGCCGAGCAGGCCGCCGTGGGGGGACAGGACGATGCCGCTGCGCAGCCGCACCGTCCGGACCTTCGAGTCGTCGGCGGGGGCCGTCGCCGCCTCCCAGTCACGGCAGGTGTCCGCGAGGAAACCCGTCCCGGACGGCGAGGTCTCGTCGACCACGTGGTCGCCGGTGTCGCCGTAGTAGCCGACCGCGCTCGCATTCACGAACACGGGCACCCCGGCCTCGGCGACCGCCTCGGCCAGGACGTCGGTGGCGGCGATCCGGCTGTCCCGGATCAGTTGCTTGTACGCGCCGGTCCAGCGTTTGTCGCCGATCCCGACGCCGCACAGATTCACGACTGCGTCGGCGTCCACGAGGATCCCGGTGTCGAGCCGGTCCTTCTGCGGATCCCAGCGCGACTCGTCGGGACCCGCCGCCGACCGGCGGACCAGGCGGACGACGTCGTGACCGTCGCCGCGGAGGGACGAGACGAGAGCGGTGCCAATCAGCCCGGAGGATCCGGCGACGACCACGCGCATGTGCAACAGCCTCCTTCACAGCGCAGGGGCACCATTCCTGCTGGAAATGGTGCCCCTGCGAAACTACGTTCGGCTCGAAGTCCGGCGACGGATCAGAGGCCGAGATCGGCCTCGAAGGCGCCCTGCTCCAGACGCTGCTTGATCGTCGTCAGGAAGCGGCCGGCGTCGGCACCGTCGACGAGGCGGTGATCGTACGTGAGCGGCAGGTAGCACATCGAGCGGACGCCGATGCTCTCACTGCCGGACTCGTCGGTCACGACCACGGGACGCTTGACGATCGCACCGGTTCCGAGCATCGCGGCCTGCGGGGGCACGAGGATCGGGGTGTCGAACAGGGCGCCTTGGCTGCCGATGTTCGTGATCGTGAACGTGCCACCGGACAGCTCGTCCGGCTTGAGTCCACCGGAGCGGGCGCGCTTGGCGATGTCCGCGATGGCGCGGGCCAGTCCGGCCAGCGACAGGTCGCCGGCGTTGTGGATCACGGGGGACAGCAGGCCCTGGTCGGTGTCGACCGCGATGCCCAGGTGCTCGGCGTCGTAGTAGGTGATCTGCTTGTTCGCCTCGTCGTAGCTGGCGTTGATGTTCGGGTGCGACTTCAGCGCCTCGACGACGGCCTTCGCGAAGAACGGGAGGAACGTGAGCTTGACGCCCTCGCGCTCAAGGAAGGTGTTCTTGGCCTGCGCGCGCAGGGCCGCGATCCTGGTGACGTCGATCTCGAAGGTCTGGGTGAGCTGCGCCGTGCTCTGCAGCGACTCCCGGGTCTTCGTGGCCGTGATCTGGCGAATTCGGTTGGCCTTCTGCGTGGTTCCGCGCAGGTGCGCCAGTTCGGGGCGGACCCCGGCGGAGGCGGCTGCGGGAGCAGCAGCGGCAGCGGGCCGTGCGGCCGCAGGCGCGGCAGCGGCGGCCGGTGCCTTCTTGGCCTCGGCGGCAGCGAGAACATCCTGCTTACGGATGCGGCCACCGACTCCGGTGCCCGTCACCGAGGACAGGTCGACGCCGTTGTCCGCGGCGAGCTTGCGCACCAGCGGGGTGACGTACGGGGTGCTGTCCCCGGACGTGGCCGCGGGTGCGGGTGCAGCGGCGGCGGGAGCCGGCGCGGATGCCGCCGGTGCGGCGGCCGGAGCCGGAGCGCTCTGGGCGGGTGCGGGCTTCGCCGGTTCCGGGGCCGGAGCGGGCTTCGCGGGCTCGGGGGTGGGCTCGGGCTTCGGTTCCGGCTTGGCGGCGGGCGCACCGGAACCGATGACGGCGAGCTGACCGCCGACGGCGACGGTGTCGTCTTCCTCCGCGCTGATCTCGAGGAGCGTGCCGGCGACGGGCGACGGGATCTCCGTGTCGACCTTGTCGGTGGACACCTCGACGAGCGGCTCGTCCACGGCGACCTCGTCGCCGACGGCCTTGAGCCAGCGGGTGACGGTGCCCTCGGTGACGGACTCGCCCAGTTCGGGCATGTTCACCGCGGTGCCCTCGGCGGAACCGCCGCCGGACGCTGCGGGCGCGGGCTCTGCGGCCGGTGCCTCCGCGGCGGGAGCCGGCTCTGCGGCGGGCTCTTCGGCGGCGGGTGCGGGAGCGGAGTCGGAGGCGGGAGCCTCACCGGCGTCGCCGATCACGGCAAGCTCGCCACCGATTTCGACGGTGTCGTCTTCCTGAGCAACGATCTTGCTGAGAACGCCGGCCACGGGAGACGGGATTTCCGTGTCCACCTTGTCCGTGGAGACTTCGAGCAAGGGTTCGTCAACTTCGACCGTGTCTCCTTCCTGCTTGAGCCACCGCGTGACAGTTCCCTCGGTGACACTCTCACCAAGCGCTGGCATCTGGACGGAGAAGGCCATGTCTTTTGACTCCTCGACAGTTGTGTTCGGGTTGTTGAATTTTGTCGACTTGTGGTCGTGAACCATTGTGCTCAAGATGCACGTGTCTTGCGTCTACTTGCAGGTAATTCCGATTCGTCGTCACCCACTCGCTGTGTCGGCGCTCCACATCTTTCCATTGATCCGACGGGCGCGTCCGTCGAGGGGGACCCCCCGGTCACTCCGGTGTGTCGCATCGAAATCCCTACTGGCCGGTAGTTTGCGGTCGCGGCGGAAACCGGATGTTCGCTGGCAAACTTGGAGGACATCGCGGGCACCGCCCCGCGCACGCACTCGAGGAGGCTCGACGTGGGGTTGTTCGACCGTTTCTCGCGGCCTCGGTCCGGCCGATCCCAGGCGTCCCCGGAGGATGCCGCCCATCTCGCGAACTGGACTCGCACCCATCTCGGTGTGGAGGCGTACGTGGAACCTCGGACGACAGTGACCGAAGTCACCGTCGTGCTCGTCGCGGCGGACGGCGAGTGGACCCGGCGCCGGGTGGGCGGCGAACGCGGCGCCCGCAAACTCGGGGAGGATCTGCGCATCCCGGTGTACGACGTCCGCAAGACCGGCTACCCGCAGCGGATGCGCGACCACGACGCGCGGCGCCGCATCGAGCGGAAGCGGGAGCGCGAACGCGACCTGTAGGCGGCTCCGCCGCCCGTGCGCCTTTGTGGTTGCGGGGGCAACCGGAAAGGCGCACGAGCGCGAAGCGCCTACCCGTTGGCGGCGATGTCCTCGATCACCGAGATCATCGTGCGCACCGGCACGCCGGTGCCGCCGCGGCCGGTGTAGCCCCACGGTCCCGACGAGTTGTAGGCCGGTCCCGCGACGTCGATGTGCGCCCACTGGACGCCGTCGGCGACGAACTCCTTCAGGTACAGGGCCGCCGCGAGCATGCCGCCCCAGCGGTGATTCGTGACGTTGGCGAGGTCGGCGATCTTCGAGTCGAGGTCCGAGCGCAGTTCGGCGGGCATCGGCATGGCCCACGCGTTCTCGCCGATCCTCTGGGAGACGGCGGCGACGCGGTCGCGGAACTCGTCGGTCCCCATGACGCCGGGGGTCCGATTGCCCAGTGCCACCATCTGCGCGCCGGTGAGCGTCGCCGTGTCGATGAGGTAGTCGGGCTCGTCCTCACAGGCCCGGACGATGGCGTCGGCGAGGACGAGGCGTCCCTCCGCGTCGGTGTTGATGACCTCCACCGTGGTTCCGCCGTACTGGGTGAGGACGTCGCCGGGGCGCTGCGCGGTGGACGACGGCATGTTCTCGGCCATCGGGACGGTGGCGGTGACGTCGACGGGCAGTCCGAGTTTGGCGGCGAGGACCACGGTCGCCACAACGGCTGCGGCACCGCCCATGTCGGACGTCATGTTCTCCATGCCTGCGGCGGGCTTGATGGAGATGCCGCCGGTGTCGAACGTGATGCCCTTGCCGACGAGCGCGACCTTGGGGGCGTTCCGCTTCTTGGCGGAGTAGCTGAGGCGGACCAGTCGCGGCAGCCGGGACGAGCCCTTGCCCACCCCGAGGATGCCGCCGTACCCGTTCTTTTCGAGTGCCTTCTCGTCCAGGACCTCGACCTTCAGTCCCGCATCGGTGCCGAGTGCCTTTGCGCGGTCGGCGAATTCGGCGGGAAAGAGGTGGCTCGGGGGAGTGTTGACGAATTCGCGTGCGGTGGCGACGGCTTCGGCGATCGCCGAAGAGCGCGCGAGGGTGTCCTTCGACTCTTTCGCCCGCGGGGACGACACCAGCAGCTCCACACGGGAGACGGGCTGTGCGTCCGGGCCGGGGGCGGACTTCGCGGACTTGAATTCGGTGAACCGGTACGCGCCGAGGGCGAAACCTTCCGCTGCCGCACCGAGATCGAGTGCGGACAGCGTGGTCGCGACGGTGTCGACGCCGCTGAGCGCCCGTGCCGCGGCGCCCGCGGACCTGCGGATCTGCTCGGCGTCGAGCTTCCCGGCCGAACCGAGTCCGACGGCGAGCACACTGTCGACCGGCAGCGTGCCGGGTGCCGGGATGCGGGTGGTCTCCTCGGCCTTGCCGGAGGCGCCCACCGTGACGAGCGTGTCGAGCAGATCGGTCAGCACCGATTCGTCGACGATGCCGTCTCCGAGGGCGATTTCGGGGCCGTCCGGGCTCGACGTCAGTCCGATCACCAACACGTCCACTCGCTTGCCGACGGTGCCGGCCAGTGCGAGTTGTGGTCCGAGGGGCCGGGCTGTGCGAGTGCTCACGGTGTGTCTCCTGCAGCGGTGGGGGGCGGGTGGTGTCGGGTGGCCGACGTCGGTCCCGATGGTAGTGCTCCGTCGCCGCCGGCTACCCGGTGCGCGGCTACCCGGAGGTCCGATAGGTTGAGGCGCATGACCGAGGAGCAGTTGTCGCAGGGGCCCGTCCACGCCGTCCACGTCGAACTCGGGGCCACGTTCGCTCCGTTCGGCGGCTGGGAGATGCCCGTGTCGTATGCCGGCACCGTCGCCGAGCACACCGCGGTCCGCGAATCGGTCGGAGTGTTCGACGTCAGCCACCTCGGCAAGGCCCTCGTGCGGGGCAGCGGCGCCGCCGCCTTCGTGAACTCGGCGCTGACCAACGACCTCGACAAGATCGGCCCCGGCAAGGCGCAGTACACGCTGTGCTGCACGCCGTCGGGTGGGGTGATCGACGATCTGATCGCCTATTACGTGGGCCCGGACGAGGTGTTCCTCGTCCCGAATGCCGCCAACACCGCGGACGTGGTCGCGGCGCTGACCGCCGCGGCGCCTGACGGGATCACGGTGGAGGACCAGCACCGGGACTTCGGCGTGATCGCCGTGCAGGGCCCGAAGTCGGTGGAGGTGCTCACCGCGCTCGGCCTGCCCACCGACATCGACTACATGGCCTTCGCGGACGCCACCTGGGACGGCGTTCCCGTCCGTGTCTGCCGCAGCGGGTACACCGGCGAGATCGGGTTCGAACTGCTGCCACGCTGGGAGGACAGCGAGAAGTTGTTCCGGGCGGCGGTCGAGCAGGTTCGCGCGCGCGGCGGCCAGGTCGCCGGTCTCGGCGCCCGGGACACGTTGCGTACCGAGATGGGGTACCCGCTGCACGGGCACGAGTTGTCGCTGGAGATCTCCCCGCTCGAGGCGCGATGCGGCTGGGCGATCGGCTGGAAGAAGCCGAAGTTCTGGGGCAAGGAGACTCTCGCCGACGAGAAGGCGTCCGGCCCCGCCCGCAAGCTGTGGGGCATCAAGGCGCTGGACCGCGGGGTCCTGCGCGCCGGTCAGACTGTGCTCCGCGACGGCGAGTCGATCGGCGAGACCACGTCGGGCACGTTCTCGCCCACGCTCAAGGTCGGGATCGCGCTGGCGCTGCTCGATTCCGGGTCCGCGGTGTCGGCCGGAGACGAGATCTCCGTGGACGTCCGGGGACGTTCGCTGCGCGCCGCGGTGGTGTCTCCGCCGTTCGTGGAGATCAACACCAAGTAAGCACCTGTCGCGGACGACCTGTCGGCGGCGGGGCGGCGGAAGGCGTTCGATAAGATCACGGGCATGACAGGTGTCACCGAGTTCGTTCGCGTCCCGCATCCCGCCCCCACCTCCGACGAGGTACGGCGAGAGATACTGGCGGCGCCCGGATTCGGTCGGTACTTCACGGACCACATGGCGTCGATCACCTACTCCACCGAGCTCGGCTGGCACGACGCGAAGGTGGAGCCGTACGGGCCGCTGCAGCTCGACCCGGCCGCGATGGTCCTGCACTACGGGCAGGCCATCTTCGAGGGACTGAAAGTCTACCGGCAGCCCGACGGCGGCATCTCGACGTTCCGTATCGAGGCGAACGCCGAGCGGCTCGCGACGTCGGCTCGCCGTCTCGCGATGCCCGAGCTGCCGGAGGAGTTGTTCGTCAAGTCGATCACCGAACTGCTCGAGCTCGATCACGAGTGGGTGCCCGCGGCCGGTGGTGAGGACGCGCTGTACCTGCGCCCGTTCATGTTCTCCACCGAGGCCGGTCTCGGTGTGCGTCCGGCCGACGAGTACCGCTACCTGCTGATCGCCTCGCCCGCGGGCGCGTACTTCCCGCGGGGAGTGAAGCCGGTCAGCGTGTGGCTGTCGACGGAGTACGTCCGGGCCGCACCCGGCGGCACCGGTGCCGCCAAGTTCGCGGGCAACTACGCGGCGTCGCTCCTCGCGCAGGCGCAGGCCGCCGACGAGGGCTGCGACCAGGTGGTGTGGCTCGACGCCATCGAGCGGTCGTACGTCGAGGAAATGGGCGGCATGAACCTGTTCTTCGTGTTCGGCTCGGGATCCGACGCCCGCCTCGTGACGCCGTCCCTGTCCGGTTCGCTGCTGCCGGGGATCACCCGCAATTCGCTGCTGACCCTCGCGATCGACGCCGGTTTCGCGGTGGAGGAGCGGCGGATCAGCACGGACGAATGGCGCACCAAGACGAAGTCCGGCGAGATCACCGAGGTGTTCGCATGCGGAACGGCGGCGGTCATCACGCCCGTCGGCAGGGTCAAGTCCGCCGAAGGTGAATTCACGATCGCCGACGGCGAGCCCGGCGAGGTCACCATGGCCCTGCGCGACACGCTGACCGGAATTCAGCGGGGAACGTTCGCCGACACCCACGGCTGGATGACCAAACTGCGCTGAGCCGTGTCGGCGGTCGACTGCGCTGAGCCGTTTCGGCAGTCGGTCAGAAAGCGAGACCGATCGCCGACACGGTGACGGTGATCTCGAGCGCGGCTCCGAGCACGTCACCGTTCAGGCCGGCGAATCGCCGGACGCAGTGGGCCACCAGCAGTGCGATGAGTGCCAGTGCAGTCGCCACGACGACCGGTCCCTGCCACCAGGGCGCCGTGCACCATGCGGCCGTCGCGAGCAGCGGGACGGTCCAGGCGAGACCGGTCCACGGTGACTGGGTTTCGGCGACCAGCGCGCCGAAACCTTCCGTGGAGGACGCGGGGATTCCGCGGCGGCAGGCGAACACGACCGCCACCCGCCCCGCCGCCACGGCGACGGCCACACACGCGAACTGTCCTGTGGCGGCGAGAGATCCGAATGCCAGCCCCTGCGCGCCCAGGCAGATCACCAGGGCGCACACTCCGAACGGGCCCGCGCCGCCGCTGTGCATCACGGCCCGCGCCCGCTCCGGCGGCCCGTAGCAGCCGAGTCCGTCGACGGTGTCGGACAGTCCGTCGATGTGCATGCCGCGGGTTGCGAGGGCGTGTGCCCCGACCGTCACCAGGCCGGCGAGGGCGGGATCGAGACCGGCGGACACGAGCACCCACAGCAACCCGGCGGCCAGGGCGCCCAGCGCGATGCCCGTCACCGGTGCCGCCCGGATCGCGCGGCGGCCGGCCGCGCGGTCGACGGAATCCGGTCCGCGCAGGGGGAGGACCGTCAGCCAGGAGAACGCGAGCAGCACGCCCGTCACGGTCAGCCCGCGGTATCGGCGGCGGAATCGGTCCCGGTGCCGGAGTCGGTCCTGGGACCGGAGCCGGAGTCGTCTTCGGCGTCGCGAGTGCTGACCCCGGCCTCCGCAAACGTGGCCATCTCCGCGAGCGTCGCGACGGCTCCCTGCAGGATCGGCAGCGCGGTGACGGCGCCGGACCCCTCGCCGAGTCGCATGTCGAGTTCGAGGAGCGGGTCGAGTTGCAAATGCTTCAGCGCGATCGTGTGGGCCGGTTCCGTGGAACGGTGGCCGGCCAGCCACCACGCGCGCGCGCCGGGCGCCAATTCCTCCGCGACCATCGCGGCCGCCGTCACGACGACGCCGTCGAGGATCACCGGGGTCTTGCGCGCGGAGGCCTGCGCGAGGAACCCGGCCATCGCGGCGAGGTCGGCGCCCGACACCGTGCGCAGCAGTGCCACCGTGTCCCGGAGCACCGGCCGGGCGCGGCGCATCGCGTCGCGGATCGCCGCCGTCTTCCGGATCCAGCCGGCGTCGTCGACACCGGTACCCCGGCCGACGGCCGCGACCGGTTCGGTGTCCGTCAGCGAGGCGATGAGGACGGTGGCCGGCGTGGTGTTGCCGATTCCCATGTCGCCGGCGATCAACAGGTCTGCGCCGGAATCGATTTCGGAGTCGGCGATCGACCGCCCGGCCTCGATGGCCTTCAGGGTCTCTTCGTGCGTGAGCGCGTCCTCGCGATCGATCGCACCCGACGAGCGCCGAATCTTGAACGTGGACACCGACGGATCCGTGTCGCCGTCCACCGACAGGTCGACGACGCGGACGCTCGCGCCCGCCCGGTTCGCGAGAGCGTTGACGGCCGCCCCGCCGCCGACGAAGTTGGCGACCATCTGGGCCGTCACCTCGGGCGGATACGCGGAGACGCCGGTCCGTGCCACGCCGTGGTCGCCGGCGAACACCACCACCCGTGCCCGTGCGAACGGGGCGGGCGGGCAGACGCCCTGGCAGGCCGACGCCCAGCATGCGAGCGTCTCGAGACGTCCGAGCGATCCGGCGGGTTTGGTGAGCTGAAGCTGGCGGGCCTCGGCCTGCGCGCGAATCCCTTCGTCGGGTGGGGTGACGGGGTCGAACCGACCGGGGTCGGTGCTCACGGACTCGCTGGTCACGCTTGGCCTCTCGCTCGAGTGGAGTCTGCCCCGCACGATGCGCGTGCGGGATCGTCTTTCAGAGTCATGGTCAGGCCGGCCACGACGAGGACCACGCGATCGCACACCTGCGCGAGTCGCGCGTTGAGGGCGCCGATCTCGTCGCGGAACAGTCGACCGGACCGGGTCTCGGGGATGACGCCGAGTCCCACCTCGGGGGTTACCAGCACGAGCGCCCCGCGGTAGTCGCGGACGCTCGCGACGAGGTCGTCCGCGCGGGGGCCGATGGTGCCCCGCGGCGAATCCCAGGCTGCGGCGCCGTCGAGTTCGACGGTGAGCCAGGTGCCGAGGTCGTCGACGAGGGTGGCGGCCGCGTCGGTGGGGGAACGCAGGTGATCGGCGAGGTCGCGGCGGTGCGCGGTTTCCACGGTGAGCCAGCTGTCGGGGCGCCGGTCACGGTGCTCGGCGACCCGGTGCTCCCAGTCCTGGTCGTCGGGGTCGCGGTGGCTGGTCGCGACGTAGCGCACCCGGCCCGCCCCGGCCAGCGCCTGGGTCAGTTCCTCGGCGTGCACGGATTTACCGGAGCGTGCCCCGCCGAGTACCAGCGTTCGCGTGGGCTGGTACGGGTGACCCGGGTGGTCCCGGGGATCGGCGATGGGCACGGAGGAAAACGCTACCAACCCGCCGACGTGGCAGTATTTTGACGAAGAACGTCAATTCCGCCACTGTTGGCGGGAAGTGGGCGGGCGGAGAATTTCAGCCATGACCGAATTTCTCGTCCTCGTTGCACTACTCCTCGTGCTGCAAGCGGCCGTGACATACGCCGGTCGGCACCTGGGTCCACTCCACCCGCGACTGCGGAACAGCTACCGCGACAACTTCTTCCGGCCTGCCGATCCCATGACGGACCTGTCGCACGACCGCGACGCCGAACTGGGGCGGCTGCTCGCCGAGACGCACCGCGCGCCCCACAACTGATCGTCAGATGGCGTCGCCGGGCCGCACGCGCGGCTTGGGGGCCCGCAGCTTGCGGATCTGCGACGCCCGCACGAACGCGTACCAGCCGAGCTTGAAACCGCCGTCGGGGGTGTCCGGGAAGCGTTCCCGCACCTGGTTGTTGATCTTGCGGCCCAGCCAGACGCCCTCGATGGCCATGAACATCATCATGATGAGCATGGCGAGGGTCACGATCGCTTGCAGCGCGGGGCTGACGAACATCGCCATGATGAGCACGAGCGCCAGTGGCATGAACAGGCCGACCAGGTTGCGCCGGGCGTCGACGATGTCCCGGACGTACGCGCGGACGGGACCCTTGTCGCGGGGGAGGAGGTACTTGTCCTCGCCGGCGAGCATGCGGGTGCGCCGCTCCGCGGCGGTGGCGCGTCGCTCCGCCGCGGCAACCTTGCGCTCTTCCTTACTGCCGCGGGTCGCCTTCTTGCGGGCCCGGGCCTCTTTCGCGGTCAGGGGTGCGGGCGCGACCGGTCCGCGGCGCTTCGACTCTGCGTCACGTCGCTTGGGGGTCGGGCGGCCCTTGCCTGCCTGCTCGACGGACTCCGCCTCCTGGGCCGTGGACGACTCGGCGACCTCGACGTCCCGCTTGTCTGAATTGTCCGAATCACCGCGGCGTAGCAATTTCACCCTTCCAGACTATGGGAAGACGCCGGCGAGTGGAAAACCGCCCTCACATCGAAATGCCGGGTCGCGCCCGTCGCCATACACTTCGCCGATGCGAGTGTTGATCGCGCCGGACTCCTTCGGTGAAACGCTGACCGCGGTCGAGGCGGCCGCCGCCATCGCGGCGGGATGGTCGGCGGTGCGCCCGGACGACCAGCTGATCGAGGCCCCGCAGTCCGACGGCGGCCCCGGCTTCGTCGACGTGGTCGCCGCTGCGGGCGGCACCGTCCGGACCACGGTGGTGGAAGGGCCCCTCGGCGTCGACATCCCCGCCCGCTGGCTCCTCGACGGCACCGACGCCTACCTCGAATCCGCTCAGGCCTGCGGACTCGGACTGCTCGGCGGACCGCCGACGCCCCGCACCGCCCGAGACGCGCACAGCCGAGGCGTCGGGCAGCTCGTGGTGGCGGCCCTCGACGCCGGAGCCCGCAGAATCGTCGTCGGTCTCGGCGGCAGCAGCTGCACCGACGGAGGCCGCGGCCTCGTCGAATCCCTCGCGGAGGGATTCGGCAGTGCGGACGCCGCCGTCGCTCGGCTGCGCGCGGTGGAACTGGTGGCCGCGACCGACGTCGAACACCCGTTGCTCGGCGAGCACGGCGCTGCCCGCGTGTTCGGACCGCAGAAGGGTGCCGACCCCGGCACCGTCGCCTTCCTCGAGGACCGGAACACCGCGTGGGCCGCGCAACTGCATCGGGCGACCGCCCGGGACGTCGCGGCCGAGGCCGGCGCCGGAGCCGCGGGTGGCATCGGCGCCGCGCTGCTCGCGCTCGGCGGCACCCGCGAATCCGGCGCCCACGTGGTCGCCCAGCGCACCCGGCAGGACCGGCAACTCGCCTCCGCGCAGCTCGTGATCACCGGCGAAGGTCGGCTCGACCAGCAGTCGCTGCGCGGCAAACTCGTGATCGCGCTCGCCGCCGCGGCCCGCAGGCGGGCCATTGCGACGCTCGTCCTGGCCGGGCAGGTGCTCCTCGACACGGCCGATCTGGACCGCGCCGGCATCGACGACGCGCTGTCCCTGGTGGATCACGCCGGGTCGGTCGAACGCGCGATGTCGGACGCATACGCGCAGCTGAGAGACCTCGCCGCCGCCGCGGCCCGCGGATGGGACGGCACAGCCGCACGGCAGTAACCCGAAACCCCGGCGTCGGATACCATGGACGTGGATCGATCTGCGGACGCTGCCGCAGCGAATGGAACCCGGGAATAAGTCGGGCGCGGAGTACCGTTGAAGCGTTCACGGGTTTGTTACGAACTACAGGGAGAGCCCATGACTGTGCAGAACGAGACCGCCGTCCACGGCGTCAAGATGACCGAAGCCGCGTCCGCCAAGGCGAAGGCGCTGCTCGATCAGGAAGGTCGTGACGACCTCGCACTGCGTATCGCCGTGCAACCCGGCGGCTGCGCAGGACTGCGTTACCAGCTGTTCTTCGACGACCGCAACCTGGACGGCGACCTGATCGTGGACTTCGGTGGCGTCGCCCTCGCGGTGGACCGGATGAGCGCGCCGTACGTCGAGGGTGCCTCGATCGACTTCGTCGACACCATCGAGAAGCAGGGTTTCACCATCGACAACCCCAACGCGACCGGTTCGTGCGCCTGCGGCGACTCCTTCAACTGAGTCCCAGGCCGAAGTACAACTGAATCGACAAGTCTGACGCGGCGCCGACCGGCTGCCGCGTCAGACTTTTTTCGTGCCCGACCTCGCCGTCCCGCGTCCTCGTGCTGCCGACCGAACATGGTGGTACGCCGGGGTACGGTGAGAAATCCCGACCGAACTCACCGAAAGGCATCCGCCCGTGACAATTGCGGTAACCGGTTCCATCGCCACCGACCACCTGATGCGGTTTCCGGGCCGGTTCGCCGAGCAACTGCTCGCCGATCAGCTCAGCCACATCTCGTTGAGCTTCCTGGTCGACGATCTCGTAGTCCGGCGCGGGGGAGTGGGCGGCAACATCGCCTACGCCATGGGTGTCCTCGGTGGTTCCCCGCTGCTGGTGGGCGCTGTCGGAGCCGACTTCGCGGACTACCGCCAGTGGCTCGAGGGCAACGGTGTCGACTGCACCGCCGTCCGGATCTCGACCACCGCGCACACCGCGCGTTTCGTGTGCACCACCGACGAGGACATGGCGCAGATCGCCTCGTTCTATCCCGGGGCGATGAGCGAGGCCCGCGAGATCCAGCTGTCCGCCATCGCACCGGACGCCGACACGCTCGAACTGGTCCTGATCGGCGCCAACGACCCCGAGGCGATGATCCGCCACACCGAGGAATGCCGCCGACAGGACATCCCGTTCGCCGCCGACCCGTCGCAGCAACTCGCGCGCCTGAACGGCGAGGAGGCTGCGGCGCTGATTCGCGGCGCGAAATACCTGTTCACGAACGAGTACGAGTGGGGACTGCTGCAGCAGAAGACCGGACTGTCCGAAGAGGAGATCCGCGCGCAGGTCGGCGTCCGCGTCACGACGCTCGGCTCCAAGGGTGTGGAGATCGTCGACGCCGAGGGCAACCGGACCCGGGTCGCCGTCGTCCCGGAGAAGGCCAAGGTCGACCCGACCGGTGTCGGTGACGGCTTCCGTGCCGGATTCCTCCTCGCGCACAGCGCAGGCCTGAGCTTCGAACGCTCCGCACAGCTGGGGTCGCTGGTGGCCGTGCTGGTGCTGGAGACGACCGGAACCCAGGAATGGACGTTCGACCGCGACGAGGCTGTCAAGCGCCTCGCGGATGCCTACGGCTCCGCCGCCGCGGACGAGATCGCCGCGATACTGCCGTAAGGCGGCTCCGCCGCTCGTGCGCCTTTCTGGCAGTGGGAGCTACCAAAAAGGCGCACGGGCGCGAAGCGCCTAGATCGAGACCGGGTACGCCGGCTCGGCGATCTCCGGGACGATGCGGTTCTCCACGAAGATGCCGTGCCAGACCATGAAGATCAGCACGGTCCACAGGCGGCGGCTGTGGTCGGACACGCCGTCCCGGTGATCGTTCAGCATCTTCGTGATCGCGGCCTTGTCGAGCAGGTGATCGGTGCCCGAGGCCGCGATCTGCTCGTGCGCCCAGTCGAACAGTTCGGTGCCGCGCAGCCAGTGCCGCAACGGCACCGGGAAGCCCAGCTTCGCGCGGTGGAGCACGTGCCCGGGGACGATCCCCTCCAGCGCCTGACGCAGGGCGTACTTGGTGGTGCTTTTGGTGATCTTCTGATCCAGCGGCACCCGTGACGCCACCTCGAAGACCTCCGGATCGAGGAACGGCACCCGCAGTTCGAGCGAATTTGCCATCGTCATCTTGTCGGCCTTGACCAGGATGTCGCCGCGCAACCACGTGAACAGGTCCAGGTGCTGCATCCGGGCCACCGGATCCCACCCCTGGGACTGCGCGTAGATCGGGTCGGTGACGTCGCGGTGCGTCCACTCGGGCCGGAATTCGCGCAGGACGGCGCGCAACTGCGCGTCGTTGAAGCTGCGCGCGTTGCCGTAGTACCGCTCCTCGAGGGTCAGCGAACCGCGGTTGAGCAGACTCTTGCCGCGGGTGCCGTCGGGGATGCGCTCGGACAGCTTCCCGGCGGCCCTGCGCAGGCCCTTGGGCAGGTACTCGAACGGCTTCAGCGAGATCGGCTCGCGGTAGATGGTGTAGCCGCCGAACAGTTCGTCGGCGCCCTCACCGGACAGCACGACCTTGACGTGCTTGCGTGCCTCCTTCGCGACGAACCACAGCGGAACCAGCGCGGGGTCGGCAACGGGGTCGTCGAGGTACCACACGATCTCGGGGATGGCGGCGGCGAACTCGGCGGGACTGACCACCTTCACGACGTGGCGTGCGCCGATGGCCTCGGCGGATTCGGCCGCGACGTCGACCTCGGAGTAGCCCTCACGCTCGAAACCGGTGGTGAACGTGATCAGGTTCGGGTTGTGGCGCATGGCGAGCGCCGCGATGGCCGTCGAGTCGATGCCGCCCGACAGGAACGAGCCGACCGTCACATCGGCGCGCATGTGCTTGGCGACCGAGTCCTCGAGCGCCTCCGCGATCTCGCGGTACCGGGCCTGCTCGGTGCCCGCGGCGAACGGACGCACCGGGAACGCAGGCGCGAAATAGCGGGTGATCACGGGTTCTTCACCCGGGCGCACCCGCGCGAAGCACCCGGACTCGAGCCGGCGGATCTGCTTGTGGAGGGTTTCCGGCTCCGGCACGTATTGGAGAACGGTGTAGTGCTCGACCGCACGCGGATCGAGTTCGGTGCCGATGCCGATCAGGCTCGCCAGTTCCAGCAGGCTCTTCTTCTCGCTGCCGAACGCGGTGCCGCCGGTGCCCGTCGCCAGGAACAGCGGCTTGATGCCGAACGGATCGCGGGCGATGAACAATTCCCGCGTCTCGGTGTCCCAGATCGCGAACGCGAACATGCCGCGCAGGCGGCGGACGGCGTCTTCACCCCAGTAGTGGAACGCGGCGACGATGGCCTCGCTGTCGCCCTCGGTGACGAACTGCGCGCCGAACTGCTCGGCGAGTTCGGCCCGCACCTCGAGGTAGTTGTAGATCTCGCCGTTGAACGTCAGCGCGTAGCGTTCCGGATTCTCCGCCGGACCCCACCGCAGCGGCTGGTGGGAGTGTTCGATGTCGATGATCGACAGCCGATTGAACCCGAAGACCAGGTGGTCGTCGTGCCAGGTCCCGTGCTCGTCCGGCCCACGGTGCCGCAGGCAGTGCATCGCCTGGTCGACCTGTGAGACGGCGTTGTCGCTGGTTTCTCCAGAGGTCAGTAGCCCGAGCAGTCCGCACACAGCGTCCGGTACCTCAATTCAGAATCTTGGAAGGCTCCACGAGGTGGAGGGGTCATGGATCTCTGCCGGAAAGTATGCCGCAGATTGCCGAAGCGTCCGGTTCGGGCCGTCGCAGGCACCGACGCGACCCGAACACCGGCACCGCCGCGGCAACGACAGCGACACATCGCCCGACCCGAGGATGGAGAGCCGCCACCTTTGGTCTACGCTGCGTAGTAATTGGGCCTTCCCATCGGGTGTGCCCTAGTGGAATTTGCGGCGATCAGGAAGGCGTGAACGTGGCGCAAGGTCGGATCCTTCGGCGGGCAGGGTTGGCAGTATCTTTGGGCATTGCTGCCTTGCTGCTGTCGGGTTGTTCAATCGACAACGAGGTGCTTCGTTTCGGGTGGCCTTCGGGCGTAACCCCGCAGGCGCACCGCATGCGTGAACTGTGGACCTGGTCGGTCATCGCCGCCCTCGTCATGGGTGTGCTGGTGTGGGGACTCACCTTCTGGGCGGTGATCTTCCACCGCAAGAAGAAGGACTCACCCGAGTTCCCGCGTCAGACGGCATACAACGTGCCGCTGGAGCTGGCGTACACCGCGGTTCCGTTCGTCATCATCGCGGTGCTGTTCTACTTCACGGTGGTCGTGCAGAACCATGTCCTCGAGAAGCAGGACAACCCCAACGTTGTGGTGGATGTCACTGCGTACCAGTGGAACTGGAAGTTCGGCTACCGCTCCATCGACCTCGGTGAGGGTGGCGGCCTGTACGACGGAGTCGACCAGGAGGCGCAGGCCGCCGTCGAGGCTGCATCGGCGCCCAAGGCGGAGGGCGAGGGTGAGCACGCCCTGCCCGGACCGATCCACGGCAAGGTCCCCCAGGACCTGTCCTACCTGCACTACGACAAGATCGAGACGGTCGGTTCGAGCAACGAGATCCCGATCCTCGTCCTGCCGACCGGCAAGCGGATCCAGTTCGAACTGGCCTCGGCCGATGTCATCCATGCGTTCTGGGTGCCGGAGTTCCTGTTCAAGCGCGACGTGAACCCGAACCCCAAGGAGAACCACTCCGACAACGTCTTCCAGATCAGTGAGATCGAGAAGGAAGGTGCCTTCGTCGGGCGCTGCGCCGAGATGTGCGGCACGTTCCACGCGATGATGAACTTCGAGGTTCGCGCCGTGAGCCCGGACAAGTTCGCGCAGTACGTCGAATTGCGCAAGCCGGCGAGCGAGGGCGGCCGGGATCTGACCACGGCGGAGGCTCTGCAGGCCATCGGCGAGTCCCCTGTCGCGACGTCGACGTCTCCCTTCACCACCGACCGCGGCTACAAGCAGGCGAGCGGTGTCGAAGGTAACTGAACCCGCTGCTGATACCTCACTGACCAAGGACAAGTGCTGATATGAAGATCGAAGCCAAGCTCTTCGAGATCCTGACGGTATTCTTCATTCTCGTCGCGATCGTCTACGGCGTCTTCACCGCCGTTTCACGAACCGGTATCGAGTGGGCGGGTCTGACGGGCATCTGCCTGTCGGCGGGACTGACGCTGATCATCGGAACGTACTTCCGGTTCGTCGCCCGTCGCCTCGACACTCGTCCCGAGGACTACGAGGATGCGGAGATCGCCGACGGCGCAGGCGACCTGGGCTTCTTCAGCCCCGGTAGCTACTGGCCGATCCTGCTCGCCGCCGCGGCCGCGTTCGTCGCAGTGTCGATGGCGTTCTTCCAGCCGTGGATGCTGGTGGTCGCCGTGGTTGCCGTGCTGGCCGCCGCCGCGGGTCTCGTCTTCGAGTACTACGTCGGGCCCGAGAAGCACTAGTCCACACCTGATGTGACGGCGGAGGCGCCGAATCCCTCTGGGATTCGGCGCCTCCGCTTTTCGTCGTCAGCGCTCGCGGTTCGGCACCGCCGCGGCGAGGAGGGCGGTGGCCTGTTCGGACGCGAGTCGCACCGTATCGGGGAACACTTGCAATCCGTGCGCGACCAGGGCGCCCTCGTGAAGCAGCAGGACGGTGCGCGCAAGTGTTTCCGGATCGGGCACCGATGCGTCCCGGCACACGCCGGTGAACAGGTCGAGCATCCACCGCTTCTGGCCGATGATGATCGCGTACGCCGGATGTGACGGGTCGCTGATCTCCGCGTGCGCGTTGACCATGCTGCACCCCTTTGCGCTGTTCTCCGCGGTCCATTCCCGGGACGCGTCGAAGATCGCCGTCAGCCGTTGTTCGGGTGAGGCGCCGACGGAGTCGAGGTGGTCTGCGAGAAACGCCCGCCACCGCTCGTCCCGGTCGGCGAGGTACTCGACCACGATCTGTTCCTTCGAACCGAAACGGTCGTAGAGCGTCTTCTTCGTGACGCCGGCCTCGGCTGCGATGAGATCGACGCCGACCGCGTGGATGCCCCGCTCGTAGAACAGCGTGCCCGCCGCGGCGAGCACCCGCCGCGCGCCCGGCGTCAGCGTGACGCGCTGCGGTGCCTGCACAGACTCCATGACAAAAGTATACAGATCGGTGTACTTTCGGGAAGTAAACCGATCTGTATACCTGGGTGGTGGTCTGTCGTGAACGTGGCGTTCGCCGTGATGTTCGTCCTGTGCTGGAGTTCCGGGTTCATCGGGGCCAAACTCGGCGCCGGGGACGCGGACCCGCTCACAGTGCTCACCTGGCGGTTCCTCCCATTGGCCGTCGCACTCGCCGTGGGTGCGGCGCTGTTCCACCGCGCCCGGTGGCGGGGAGTCGGATTCCGTGCGGTCCGCCGCGGGGTGGTGGTGGGCGCGCTGTCGCAGACCGGGTACCTGCTGACCGTCTACCAGGCGATCGGACTCGGCGTCTCGACCGGCACCACCGCACTGATCGACGGCACCCAGCCCCTGGTCGTCGCCGTGCTGGCAGGCCCACTGCTCGGTCAGAACGTCGCGGCCAGGCAGTGGTGGGGGCTGCTGCTCGGACTGACGGGTGTCGTGATCGTCACCGCCGGCGACGCCACCTCGGTCTCCGGCGTGGCGTGGTGGGCGTACCTCGTGCCGTTCGCCGGGATGCTGTCGCTGGTGGCCGCGACGTTCATGGAGAGCCGTTCACCGGACGACACCGACCCCGCCGTGGCCCTCACGGTGCACTGCGCGACCAGCGCCGTGCTGTTCACCGCCCTCGCCGCGTGCGCGGGAAGGCTGTCGCCGCCGCCGACGGCACCGTTCTGGTGGTCGGTGGCGTGGCTGATCGTCCTGTCCACGGTCGGCGGCTACGGCCTGTACTGGCTCGTGCTGCGCCGGAGCGGAATCACGCGGGTCAATGCCCTGATGTTCCTGATGGCGCCAGTGACGGCGATCTGGGGAGCCGTGATGTTCGGCGAGCCGTTCGGGGTTCTCACCGCGCTCGGACTTGTCCTCGGTCTCGGGGCGGTCGTGCTCGTGTTCCGTGGGCAGCCGCGGGGGAGGGGAGCGCGCACGGCCCGGACAGACGAGCAGAGCCCCGAACCGGAAGTGGTTCGGGGCTCTGCTCGGTTGCGGAGGTGAGGCTAGTGCGCCTCGCCGTTGCCGGACGATCCGTTGCCGGACGCCGACGAACCGTTGCCGTGGGCACGGTCCTGGTACTCCCGCAGCATCGTGAGTTGCTCGTGCTCGCCGTGGTGCAGGGCGTGCTCGAGGGCCAGGCTCTCCTCGACCGGGTCGGCCGTGACGAGGCTGCCGGACCCGGGCTTGCCGGCGGAACCGAGCTTGTTCATCTTCTTCGGGACGGTCGCACCCTGGTACTCGAGCGGGATCGGGTGACCGTGGTCGTCGACCGGGCCGAGCGGCTGGTGGATCTCGATGTACTGACCGTTCGGCATCCGCTTGATGATGCCGGTCTCGATGCCGTGCTCGAGGACCTCACGGTCGCTGCGCTGGAGACCCAGGCAGAACCGGTAGGCCACGAAGAAGGCGATCGGAGGCAGCAGCACCATGCCGATACGGCCGATCCACGTCATCGCGTTCAGGGAGATGCTCAGGTGGTACGCGATGATGTCGTTGATGCAGGAGATCGTCAGGACGGCGTAGAACGCGATCGCCATCGCACCGATCGCGGTACGCACCGGAACGTCGCGCGGACGCTGCAGCAGGTTGTGGTGAGCATCGTCCTTGGTCAGACGCTTCTCGATCCACGGGTAGGCGATCAGGACCGTGAACACCAGACCCATGATCAACGCGACGGCGAACACCGACGGGATGGTGTAGCGGTTGAACAGGTAGACGTCCCATGCCGGCCACAGACGGGCCAGGCCGTCCGTCCACATCATGTAGATGTCGGGCTGCGAACCTGCCGACACCTGCGACGGGTTGTAGGGGCCGATGGTCCAGACCGGGTTGATCTGCAGCACGCCACCCATGACGGCGAGAACACCGAACGTGATCGCGAAGAACGCACCCGACTTGACGGCGAACACCGGGAGGATGCGCACACCGACGACGTTGGTTTCCGTGCGGCCGGGGCCGGGGAACTGCGTGTGCTTCTGGTACCAGACGAGCGCGAGGTGACCGGCGATCAGGGCGAGGATGATGCCGGGGAACAGCAGGACGTGCGCGACGTACAGGCGGGGGATGATCAGGTCGCCGGGGAAGTCGCCGCCGAAGATCAGCCAGTGCATCCAGGTGCCTGCGATCGGGATGCTCAACGTGATGCCGGATAACGCGGCGCGCAGGCCGGTGCCGGACAGCAGGTCGTCGGGGATGGTGTAGCCGAAGAATCCCTCGAACATCGCCAGGATCAGCAACAGGCAGCCGATGACCCAGTTGGCCTCACGCGGACGCCGGAAGGCGCCGGTGAAGAAGATGCGCAGCAGGTGCACGACGATCGACGCCGCGAACATCAGCGCAGCCCAGTGGTGGATCTGACGGACGAACAGACCGCCGCGAACCTCGAACGAAATGTTCAGCGTGGTCTCGTACGCGCGGGACATCGTGACGCCGCGCAGGGGCTCGTACGCACCGTTGTAGACGACGTGCGCCATCGACGGGTCGAAGAACAGGGTCAGGTAGACACCGGAGATCAGCAGGATGACGAAGCTGTACAGCGCGATCTCGCCGAGCAGGAACGACCAGTGGGTGGGGAAGACCTTGTTGATCTGCCGCCGCATTCCCGCTGCGAGGTGGTAGCGCGAGTCCATCGCTTCCGCCTGGCCTGTGGCCATCGCGCTCAGTTTGGACGGTTTGTTGTCGGTCACGGTCGACGCTCCCAAAATGCCGGGCCGAGAGCTTCGATGTAGTCACCCGTTGTGACTAGGAAACCCTCTTCGTTCACTGTAATAGGCAACTGCGGAAGTGCACGAGCGGCCGGACCGAAAATCGGCTTTCCGTAGGTCAGCGCATCGAACTGCGACTGGTGGCACGGGCAGAGGATTCGGTTGGTCTGCTGCTCGTACAGGGAGGTGGGGCAGCCGAGGTGGGTGCAGATCTTCGAGAAGGCGAAGTAGTCGCCGTAGTTGAAGCTCTCCTGGCCCTTGCGCTTGGTGACGTTTGCCGCGTCCTCCGTGCGGAGGCGGATGAGCATGGTCGCGTTACGGATGCCGCGCAGCGCCTCGAGCAGTGCGTCGTGGTCGCCGCGATCGGACTCCCGGAAGGGGAACACCGTTTCCATGGCGCCGGCGTCCAGGTCTTCCGGGCGAACCAGGACGACGTCCTCGGGACGACCGGTGTCGCGGCGCAGGTAGATGGTTTCGCCCTCGTAGCGGGGGGTCCATCCCGACACCCACAGCGGGGAGTCGTCGCGCTTGGCCCACGGGTTCTTGATCAGACCACCGAGGGGCATGACGGACATGATGCCGAGGGCACCGCCGCCGAAGATCAGGGTGCGCTTGAGGAGCTTGCGGCGTCCCAGCGTCGACGTGTCGAACGAGTCGCCGAGTTCCGCGACGATCGTCTTGCGATCGACCTCGGACGATCCACCGTCGTGGCGGTCCTGGATGGACACCTCTTCGGGGATGAACTTCTTGGTGAACTGCACCGCGCCGACACCGAGGCCGAGGATGGCCAGACCCATGGTGAGGCCGATCAGCGGCGTGTACAGGCTGTACGCCGAGTAGTGCTCCTCGCCGGAGCCCGCGTACTCCCAGGGCCAGAAGAGGTAGATCGCGATGAACGCGATCGCGGAGATGCCGGACAGCGCGAACCAGAACGCGACCGACCGCTCGGCGCGCTTCTCGGCCTTCGTTCCCGGAACCGCCCAGCGGTTGCGGCGGAACGCGACATCGACGTGGTCGAGATTCGTGCCGAGCTCGACCAGTTCGTCGCGGCTCAGGTTCTCGAGTTCTGCATCCGTGTACTTCTTTGGCGTGGCGCCGCCCGGCTGGCCAGCGTCGCTCATGACCTTGCTCCGATCCACAGTGCTGCACCGACGACAGCGATGATTCCGACGACCCACATGGCCAAGCCCTCGGAGGCGGGACCGATGCCGCCGAGTCCGTAGCCACCGGGCTGCTTCGTCTCGCCCGACGACTTGATGTAGGCGATGATGTCCTTCTTCTCCTCGAGGGTCAGCTGACGATCCGAGAACTTGGGCATGTTCTGCGGACCGGTGACCATCGCGGTGTAGATCTGCTGCTCGTTGGCCGGGTCGAGGACCGGCGCGTACTTACCGGACGACAGCGCACCGCCGCGCCCGGTGAAGTTGTGGCAGGACGCGCAGTTGAGACGGAACAGCTCGCTGCCGCGTCCGATATCGCCGCCGCGCAGTGAAGACTGGGCGACTTCGCCGTTCTCGTCGCGAATGACCGTGGGGCCGCCGCCGTTGGCCTGGACGTACGCGCCGATGGCGTCCGTCTGCTCGGCGTCGAACTTGACGGGCTTGCGCTCGACCTGGGCCTCGTTGCGCGATGCGGGCATACGTCCCGACGACACCTGGAAGTACACGGCGGCCTCGCCGACACCGATCAGGCTGGGGCCGCGGTCCTGCACACCCTGCAGGTTCGCGCCGTGGCACGTGATGCACGAGGTGTCGTACAACTGCTTGCCCTCGCGGATCAGTGCTGCCTGATCATCGGAGGCGGTGGCCACCTGCGGGGTTGGCGTCAACGCGGACGCGAGGAAACCGGCGCTGACCAGTCCCATCATCAGGACCAGGGCGCCCATGGCGCGCCTGCGGAGCTTCCGCTGGCGGCGTGCCTTGGCGGCAGACGCTGTGGTGTCGGATGCGGGAGGGGGGGATGAACTCATCTGTATCCCTTTGGTATGTCGGGACGGACTGGACGTCAGGGGGCTGCCTGGGGCGTTCAGCTGATCAACGGATGAAATAGATCGTGGCAAACAGGGCGATCCACACGATGTCGACGAAGTGCCAGTAGTACGAGACGACGATGGCGGCGGTGGCCTGGGCGGGCGTGAACTTGCTGACCTTGGTGCGGGCGATCAGGAACACGAACGCGATGAGGCCGCCGATCACGTGCATGCCGTGGAAGCCGGTGGTCATGTAGAACACCGAGCCGTAGACGCTGCTCGAGATGGAGGTGCCCTCTTCGATGAGGTGGATGTACTCGTATCCCTGTCCGAGGACGAAGAAGGTGCCCATCGCCAACGTGAGGAGGTACCACCGGCGGAGGCCGAAGACGTCGCCGCGCTCCGCTGCGAAGACACCCATCTGGCAGGTGAACGACGAGGCGATCAGCACCAGCGTCACCGGCACGGCCAGGAACAGATTCAGCTCGGTCGGCTCCGGCGGCCAGTTTCCATTCGCCTGCGATCGCGCCACGAAATACATGGCGAAGAGCCCTGCGAAGAACATGAGCTCACTTGACAACCACACGATGGTGCCAACGCTGACCATGTTAGGTCGGTTCAGCGAGTGCACGCGTTGGGTGATTGCTGATCCTGAAGTCCCTACTGCGCTCGTCACAGACAGAAGTATGACGCTTCGTCGTAAGAGACGACTACCCGGGTCCACCCTCGGCGCGCCGAGGCGCCCCGCTTGTCCGATTCTCCCTGCTGACAGCCTGGTCGCGGACCGTGAAAGGGTGGAGTCATGCGCTCTGGAGACAACAGTACGGGGTGGCTGCGGCGACTGTTCGGAAGTCGGAAGCAGACCCCTCTCGATCAGGATCGGCCCGACCTCGTGGTCGTCGCCTCGAGCTTCGACGACGTGGAGGCGTGCTCGACCGCGCTCGACCGTGCCGCCGCCGAGGATCCGCGGTGGGACGCCGACGCGGAAGCGGTACTGCGGCACCATTTGCGGCTGCCTGCGTCCTCGGTGGCCGACGCCGTGTCGATCGCCGCCCAGGACGGGTACCGGCCGCAGCATCCGGACGGGCAGGCATCCGCCGCCGAGGACGGTGCGACCGTCGAACTCGTGCTGCAGCGGGTCCAGGTCCTCGATGCCCTGCACTGCTCCCAGGAACGGTCGAGGATGGCCGGGCTTGCCCAGCGGCTCGGGGGCTCGGTCGACGGATGGGACGCGACGCAACCGGCGCGCGAGTCCGATCCGCCCGGTGACTAGGCTGCCAGGGATCGGATCCGCCACTAGTACAAGGGGACACGACGATGCAGAGCCCGACTGCTCAGGGGACCAACGACGGTGTGCTGCCTGCGCGCACCTGGCCGTCGGTCCTCGGTGCGCTCACCGACGGACGTGACCTCGCGGTGGACGACGCGAAGTGGGCGATGGACGAGATCATGTCCGACAACGCCACGTCCGCGCAGATCGCGGCATTCGGCGTCGCCCTGAAGATGAAGGGTGAGACCCCGGACGAGTTGCGCGGCCTGGCGGACTCGATGCTCGGGCACGCACGCAGGGTCCCCGTCGACGACGACGTCGTCGACATCGTCGGCACCGGCGGTGACCGATCGAACACGGTGAACATCTCCACGATGGCGTCACTCGTGGTCGCGGCGTCCGGCATCCGCGTCGTCAAGCACGGGAACCGGGCGGCGTCCTCCAAGAGCGGTGGGGCGGACGTCCTCGAGGCGCTCGGCGTCAAGATCAATCTCGGCCCCGATGAGGTGGCCCGCTGCGTGCAGGAGGTCGGCATCGGCTTCTGCTTCGCGCCGGTGTTCCACCCCGCGCTGCGGTTCGCGGGCGCGCCCCGCAAGGAGATCGGCATCCCGACCGTCTTCAACGTGCTCGGTCCGCTCACCAACCCGGCACGTCCGCGGGCGGGCCTCATCGGCTGCGCCTTCCCGGGCCTGATCTCGGTGGTGGCCGGTGTGCTCGCGCAGCGCGGTAATTCGGCGCTGGTGGTGCGCGGCGACGACGGTCTGGACGAATTGACGACGTCGACCACGTCGACCGTTCACATCGTCGCCGACGGGTCGGTGACCACCCGTCAGTTCGACCCCCGCGACATCGGGATCGCGCGGGTGTCGCTCGACGAACTGCGCGGCGGCGACGCCGACGTGAACGCGGCGGTGGCGCGGCGACTCCTCGCGGGTGAGATCGGGCCCGTCCGCGACGCGGTCCTGCTCAACGCCGCGGCGGCGATCGCCGCGTTCCGGGGACTCGCCGGCCGCACGCTCGAAGACGGACTGTCGGACGGGCTCTCGACGGCGGCGCAGTCCATCGACAGTGGAGCGGCCGCGACGCTGCTCGGGCGGTGGGCCGAACTCACGTCGGGCCTGGCCACCAGCAAATAGCCGCGGAGCTATTCGCCGATCGAGAAGCCCGCTTCGACGTCGGCGCTGGAGTAGGACTGGAACGCGATGTGCGTCGCCGTCCGTGAGACGCCGTCCACCTTGTTGATTCCCTCGGTGACGACCTCCGCGATCTTCGCGTGGTCCCGGACCCGCACGATCGCGATGAGGTCGACGTCGCCTGCGCAGGAGTAGACCTTGTCGACGCCCTCGATGTCGGCGACGGCCTGAGCGGTCTCCGGGATTCGGTGGGCTTCGGCGTGGATCAGGACGATGGCGTTGATCATGATCGCCAGCCTAAGCGGTGGTCGGCGGAACCCGGTGCGGGTGGTCGGGTCTCGGCGTCCCGTGTCGACGCGCTGCCTGCGAGGGCGAGTGCGCACCACTCGGACCAGGATCCGGCGCCCCGTGCGGGCTCGCACCACCCCGAGGATGCGCTGACGATGCGGGTGTCGTCCTGGTCGAGCCAGCGCGCGAGCAGTCCGGCCTCCTCGGGGGACGCGCCGCGAAGCGGAGTCGCGTCCGGAACGACGGTCTCGGCGGTGAGGACGAGCGCATCGACCACCGGCATCGGGTGAACTCCCCGCCGGGCGCAGCCCGCGGACGCGAGACGCCCGGAACGGATCACTGCGAACTCCCAGCCGCCGGTCGCGGCCGGGCGTGCGGCCACGAGCTGATCGAGGGCGGTCAAGGCCGCCAGGCGCTGCATCCTGCGCAGTGCGAGGACGACCTCCGCGGTGCGATCCCGCAGCCGCGCGGCGTTCTCGAACAACTCGCCCGCGGCCAGTTCCTCCACCCGTGCGCGCATCCGGTGCAGCGGCGCGTCGTCTGCGCCGCGCAGGAAGAGCCGGAAGAGCTCCGGACCGGGACGGTAGGCGTCCTCCGTGTCGCGGCCGTGGACGGATGCGGGGCAGCGCCCGAGCTCCCGGGGCGGACACTGCGCACCGTGCGCCCGTCCCTTCGGGATCCGGCTCGTGCAGGTGCGGAGAATGCAGTACTCGGCGAGGACGTCGGCGACGTCGGTGGCGGTCGAACGGGACCGGAACGGACCGAGTGAATCGGTGGCCGGGGTCCGCACGACCGACAGCCGGGGGAACGCCTCCGCGGTGAGAGTGATCCACCAGCCGCGCTTCGGGTACTTGGACCGCCGGTTGTACGGCGGCGTGTGGGCGGCGAGCAGCCGGAGCTCGCGCACACCCGCCTCGAGAGCGTGCGCGCATTCGACGTGGTCGATCCGGGTGGTCAGCGCGACCATCTCCTTCATCCGGCCGCGCGTCTCGGAGCCGGTGAAGTAATTGCGCACCCGGCGGCGCAGATCCGTCGCCGTGCCGACGTAGAGGACCTCGTCGGACGGCCCGCGGAACAGGTAGACGCCGGGCGAACGGGGGAGATGACTGGCGAGCGTGCGTTTGGCCCGCTGGTGCGAGGAGACGTCGGGAAGGTAGTCGACGAGCTCGGTGAGACTGTGCACTCCCTGGTTGCCGACCCGGGCGATGAGGGCGTGCAGGACGTCGACGGTGGCGCGGGCGTCGTCGAGGGCCCGGTGGGTCGGGGTGGTCCCGACGTCGAACAGCCGGGCCAGCGACGAGAGTTTCACGGACGGCGCCTCGTCGCGGGTGAGGACCCGCCGGGCAAGTTTGACCGTGCAGAGCACGGTGAACTTGGGCCAGGGAGTGTCGGTGGCCGACGCGGCGGCCTTGAGGAAGCCGGTGTCGAAGGGGGCGTTGTGGGCGACGAGGACCGCTCCGCGTGCGAACTCGAGGAACGCGGGCAGCACGCGCTCGATCCGTGGCGCGTCGATCACCATCGCGGTGGTGATGCCCGTGATCTCGACGATGTGCGGCGGGATGGACCGTCCCGGGTCGACGAGGGTGGCCATCTCGGCGATCACCTCGCCGCCGCGGATCTTCACCGCACCGATCTCGGTGATGGCGTCCTCGCCGGGCCGCGCTCCGGTGGTCTCGAGGTCGACCACCACGAACGTGGTGTCCCGCAGCGGGGTGTCGAGCTCGTCGAATCTCAGCTGTTCGGGTACGCCGGGGACACTCACGGCTCAGAGCGTATGGACGGGCACCGACAGACCCGCCCGGGGAGCCCGGAGAGACGAGGATCACACTGCCCGTTTGCGGGCTGCGGTGGCGAGTGGAGGGGCGGCCCGGCGAGCGACCCGGAATTGGGGTTCCCGGAGCGCGGGGACCGCGGGCGGCGAGTCCGGTGCGGATGTCGAGCTGCGTTCCCGGCACCCCCATTGAACAGCGGGAACGCGGCGCGAGGCACAGCCGGGGGAGTCGCCGGGCGACGCGAAATGCCCACTCCCGCTGTCGAAAAGCGAACGGAAACATACCGCTTGTTATCCAGTCGTTACCGAATGCGGGTATCGCGCGCCCGCAAACCCCGAAACGGTGCAAACGGACACTTTCCGCGTGTTCCGGTCGACATCGGGGTATTCCATTTCGTAACCTTCCTGAGACCTAGCGGAGTCTCGCAGCCCCAACACCGGGGCAGCATCGCTAGTCACCGCCTAATCGGCCACTCGCGAGAGCGGTCGTACCGGGAACCCAAGTTTCTACTGGGGTGAATCCCGCCGGGACGTCCTCACGCACCGGTGGGTAGGGCTGATCTTCCCAGCCCGAACCCGTCAGCTAACTCGGTCGGCGGATGAATGGAAGAAACGGAGTACCCCTTTCGTGGCGTCACAAGTTTCCAAGCGGAATGTGCGACGGGCAGTCGTCGCCGGCGCGCTCGCAGTCG
>NZ_WXYH01000325.1:0-69573 GCF_009872365.1 Rhodococcus sp. T7 | reverse complement strand
GCTACAGCTACCGGAAAGGCGCACGAGCCCGAAGGGCCTATCCGGAGACGGAACGTCCCGCGGACTTGAGGTCGTTGCAGGCCTCGACGACGCGGGCCGTCATGCCGGCCTCGGCCTTCTTGAGGTAGCTGCGGGGGTCGTAGAACTTCTTGTTGCCGACCTCGCCGTCGACCTTCAGCACGCCGTCGTAGTTGGTGAACATGTGGCCGACGATCGGACGGGTGAACGCGTACTGGGTGTCGGTGTCGACGTTCATCTTGACGACGCCGTAGTTCAGCGCGTCCTCGATCTCCGACTTCAGCGAACCCGACCCGCCGTGGAAAACGAAGTCGAACGGCTGCGAGCCGTCGGGCAGGCCGAGCTTGGCGGCGGCGACCTTCTGGCCGGTCTCGAGCACCTCGGGACGCAACTTCACGTTGCCCGGCTTGTAGACGCCGTGCACGTTGCCGAACGTGGCGGCCAGCAGGTACTTGCCGTTCTCGCCGGTGCCGAGCGCGTCGACGGTCTTCTCGAAGTCCTCGGGCGAGGTGTAGAGCTTGTCGTTGATCTCGGCTTCCACGCCGTCCTCTTCACCACCGACGACGCCGATCTCGACCTCGAGGATGATGTTGGCTGCTTTCGCCTTCGCGAGGAGTTCCTGGGCGATCTCCAGGTTCTCGTCGATCGGGACGGCCGAACCGTCCCACATGTGGGACTGGAATAGCGGGTTGCGGCCGGCCTCGACGCGCTGGCGCGAGATCTCGAGCAGCGGGCGGACGAACGTGTCCAGCTTGTCCTTGGGGCAGTGGTCGGTGTGCAGGGCGATCGTGACGTCGTACTTCGCGGCGATCACGTGAGCGAACTCGGCGAGTGCGACCGCACCGGTCACCATGTCCTTGACGCCCAGGCCCGAACCGAACTCGGCGCCACCGGTCGAAAACTGGATGATGCCGTCACTGCCGGCGTCCGCGAAGCCCTTGATGGCGGCGTTGATGGTTTCGGAAGAAGTGCAGTTGATGGCGGGGAAGGCAAAGGAGTGCTCCTTGGCCCGACCAAGCATCTCGGCGTAGACCTCGGGAGTCGCGATAGGCACGGCGGCAGTCCTCCATAAAGAGTCGATTTCGGCACGCGCGATCAGCGCAGCGCGCGATGTGGTCCTAGCAGTATGGCAATACCGTTAGCGTACGTCGCCCGGTGGCTGTCGTGGCACCTCGTTCGGTCCGGTCGACGACCGGGGTTTGAGCCGGTCCCCGACCGGGCCGAAACTCCATGACCTGCACTATTCCGACAGTCGGCCAGAACGCCGGTACGCTGAGGCCGTGATTGTGCAGGCAGCATCGGATTCCGTGACCAACCTCGCGTTGTTGCCGGGATTCCTCGACCCGGTGAACCTCCTCAACTCCTTCGGCACGTGGGTGCTCGTCGGACTTCTCCTGGTCGTCTTCATCGAGTCGGGTTTGCTGTTCCCCCTGCTCCCCGGCGACTCGCTCCTCTTCACCGCGGGACTCATCGCGGCGTCGAAGTCGACGGAGATCGAACCGTTCGCCCCCCTGTGGGTGCTTCTGGTTCTGATTCCGATCGCCGCGATCCTCGGCGACCAGGTCGGCTTCTTCATCGGCAGCAAGGGCGGGACCGCCCTGTTCAAGAGTGACGACGCGCGGTTCTTCAAGAAGAAGTACATCGACGAGTCGCACGCCTTCTTCGAGAGGCACGGCCCCATCACCATCATCCTGGCCCGGTTCGTTCCGATCGTGCGCACGTTCGCGCCGGTCGTCGCGGGTGCGTCGCGGATGAAGTACCCCCTGTTCCTGACGTACAACATCGTGGGCGGCATCCTGTGGGGCGCCGGCGTCACGCTGCTCGGCTACCTTCTCGGGCAGATCGAGTTCATCCGCGACAACGTCGACGTCATCTTCCTGCTGATCGTCTTCGTGTCCGTGCTGCCGATCATCGTGGAGGTGGGCAAGCGCATCGTGAAGTCCCGCCAGGGCGCGGGTGCCGCGACCGAGGACCCGCAACCGGTCACCACCCCCACCGATCCCACCTCCTGAATCCGATCGGGGTAGCGCACTGACGATGGTCACCACGGCAGCAGGCAGCTTCGGGCCTCTCGTCTCGGCCGGCCCAGCGCTGGTCTGGGTCGTCGTGCTCGCGTTCGTGTTCATCGAGTGCGCGGTGATCCTGGGCCTGTTCCTGCCCGGCGACTCGATGCTGATCACCGCGGGCATCGTGCTGGCCAACCATGCGTCGGGCGCCGGCCACGTGTGGGCGTTGTCGGTCGGCGCAATGATCGCCGCCGTCTGCGGAAACCAGGTGGGGTACGTCATCGGTCACCGCACCGGCAACCACATCCTCGCCCGCAAGGGCGGGAAGTATCTCAACTACACCAACCTCCACAAGGTCAACCTTCTGCTGGAGAAGCATGGATTCTGGGCGGTGCTCGTCGCCCGCTGGATTCCGTGGATCCGCACCCTGTGCCCGCTGGTCGCCGGTGCCGCCAAGATGAATCACACCAAGTACACGATCGCCAGCACCATCGGCGCCATCTTCTGGGCGCCTGTCCTGCTGCTCATCGGTTTCTACTTCGGCTCGTTCCTCGACCGGGTGTCGTGGCTGATGCCCGCGGTGCTCGCCGGGATGGTCGCGCTGCTGGTGATCGGCACCGTGCTCGGGGTGTGGCACTACCGGCAGGAGATGGCGCGTCCGCCCGAAGAAGTGGAAGTCGAGGAAGTGCTGGACTAGTGCCGGTGCACCGCGTCCCACGCGGGCAACGGGCCGTCGAAGAGAGTCCACGCTGCCGGTCCTGATCGCAGTTCCTCGTCGGTGAGCGGAGCCGGGTCGAGGATCCGCCGCGGGCCGTCGGGGTCGAGTCGGACGCCGATGAACACGATCTCCTGCCCCGGACGTTCGTCCGTGGACGCCCACAGTTGGGCGGGTTCGATCACGAGATTCGGTCCGGCCTGCGACCAGACGGCCGCGAGGTCGGGGCGACGCATCCACGACCGTCACCATCGTGTCGATGGCCGCGACCGGGCCGAGGCCTGAGCCCCGGCCCGTGTGACTACAGCGCGACGGTGCCCGGCGCGTCCGCGTACTGGCTCTCGGGGCGCGGCAACCCGAAGTGGTCGCGCAGCGTGGTGCCCGAGTACTCGGTGCGGAACAGTCCGCGCTCCTGCAGGATCGGGACCACCTTCTGCGCGAACACCTCGAGACCGCCCGGGTAGTACGGCGGCATGACGTTGAACCCGTCCGCGGCGCCCTGCGTGAACCATTCCTCGATGGTGTCGGCCACCTGCACCGGCGTCCCGACGACGACCCGGTGCCCACGCGCACCGGCGAGACGGTGCAGCAGTCCGCGCAGCGTCGGGTTCTCCCGCTCGACGATGCCGGCGATCACCTGCAGACGGCTCTGCTTGTTGTCCGTGACGTCGCCGGCGTCCCCGAACAGTCCGGCGGGCACGGGGGCGTCGAGATCGAGGTGCCGCACGCTCGAGCCGGTGAGAGCCTCGAGCTGGGCGATCCCGTACTCGGGCGAGGTCAGTTCGTTGAATTCTCGCTCCAGGTCCCGCGCCTCGGCCTCGGTGTCGCCGAGGAACGGGCTGATGCCGGGAAGGATCTTCACGTGCTCCGGGTTGCGGCCGAACTGCACCGCACGCTGCTTGACGTCCGCGTAGAACGCCTGCCCGTCCGACAGCCGCTGGTGCGCGGTGAAGATGGCCTCGGCGTACTGGCCTGCGAACGCGCGGCCCTCGTTGGACGCACCCGCCTGCACCAGCACCGGGTGTCCCTGCGGGGAGCGCGGCGCGTTGAACGGTCCCCGCACCCGCAGGTGGCGTCCGACGTAGTTGATCTCGTGGATCTTCGACGGGTCCGCGTAGATGCCCGCGGCCTTGTCGATCAGGATGGCGTCGTCCTCCCAGCTGTCCCACAGCTTGACGGTCGCGTCGACGAACTCCCGCGCCCGCGCGTAGCGGTCGGCGTGGTCCGGGTGGCTGGGCAGTCCGAAGTTGGCGGCCGCCACGTCGGTGCCGGTGGTCACGATGTTCCAGCCGGCCCGGCCGCGGGAGATGTGGTCGAGGGACGCGAACAGCCGCGCGAGGTTGTAGGGCTCGAAGTACGTCGTGGACGCGGTCGCGATCAGCCCGATCCGTTCGGTGGCCGTCGCGATGGCCGTCAGCAGCGTGATGGGCTCGAGTGCTCCGGCGGCGCCGTGCTCGACGTCGCTGCGCAGGGCGGGGCCGTCGGCGAAGAAGATCGCGTCCAGCTTCGCGGCTTCCGCTGTCTGCGCGATCTCCTGGAAGTAGGAGACGTCGTACAGCCGCTCGGGCGTCGTGAGCGGGTGACGCCACGCCGACTCGTGGTGCCCGGCCGGGTAGATGAACGCGTTGAGACTCAGCTGCCGCTGTTGATCTGACATAACGAACTGTCTAACAGCGCCGTATCCGGGGCGATACGGTTAATTTTCGCGTGATTCGAACCGTCGCCTAGCGTCGCGGGTACCCCGCCGCGGACACCATGTGCGCGGCCTCCATCAGCATCCAGCCACCGAGCTGGACGGACATGTCGCGTTCCGGGATCCCGGACGAGCGCACGGTGCCCCCGGTGAACGTGGCGATTCCCCCACCCAGTCCCGGCAGTTGCGCCTGCCGGGTCCAGTCGTGGCCGAACAGCGGCTGCCCCTCGATCTGCAACCGGTTCTCCCACGCCGATTCCGCGGAGGTCAGCACGAGTTGGGCGGCGATCTCCCGGGCCCGGATGTCGGCGGGCGACTCCCACGGCAGCATCACCGCGGTCAGCGCCAGGTACCGCGCGAGGATTCCGTTGAACAGGCCGCCGTCTCCCCCACCGCCGCCGTCGATGACGCCGTGGGGTGCGAGGTGCTCGTCGATGGCGTCGACCAGCCGGTGCGTCCGGTTGCGGTGCCGGGGGGAACCGAGGCGCACGGCGAGTTCGGTTTCGAGTCCGAGAACGACGCCCTGACAATAGGAGTAGATGTTGCGTTCGATCTCGCCGCCCGGGTGGATGCCGTCGGCGATCAGGTTCGTGTGCGCGTCCCGCAGCGTGTCGTCGATCCAGTCGGCTATCGCCTGGGCGCGCCACAGCTTTCCGGTGCGGGCCAGCATGATCCCGGCCGGTCCGTTGGCGGGCGCGTTGTAGAAATTCGAGCCTTTCCGCCACGGGATGCCGCCCCCCGCCTCGGGCGCCCAGGCGTCGAACAACTGGGATTCGAGCGCCTGCACCGCACTTCTGTTGTCTATGAAGTGCATTCGCTGGGCACGCTCGAGGGCGATTCCCAGCCAGGCCATGTCGTCGTAATAGTTGTTGGTCCAGCCCGAGATGTTCCGCATACGGTGGCTGCGCGCAAGTTTCACGATGCGGCGACGACGGCGCGGCGTGGGGTCGCGTTCGAGGGCGTCGACGGCGCAGTCGAGCAGGTGGGCCTGCCACCAGTAGTGCCAGCTGAAGAACAGCCGCTCGCGCCGCACCGCCGGCCAGGCGACGACGCCCAGGGTGGTGCCCGGGAGCGCCCACAGCCGGCGAAGGTGCCTGCTCACCACCGCTTCTTCAGCGGCGTCCGCGCGCGCCGACCACGAGTCCTGCATAAGAGTTGATCTTGCCTATTCGCCGGGGGTTCCGCTACCACGCACGGTCGAGGTCGGCGTGCTGTCGAACCCACGCGTGCATCGCGATTCCCGCGGCGACCCCCGCGTTGATGCTGCGGGTGGAACCGAACTGTGCGATCGACACCGTCATCGCCGCAACCTCTTTCGCCTGGTCGGTGACTCCCGGCCCCTCCTGGCCGAACAGGAGCACGCAGTCGCGGGGCAGGTTCGCCGTCTCGAGCGGCACCGACCCGGGTGTGTTGTCGACGGCCACGATGGTGAGACCTCTCTCACGTGCGAAGTCGACGAGGCCCTCGACGTCCGGGTGGTGGAGGACGTGCTGGTACCGGTCGGTGACCATGGCGCCGCGCCGGTTCCAGCGTCGACGTCCCACGATGTGGACTGCCGCGGCGGCGAACGCGTTGGCGGTGCGCACCACCGTCCCGATGTTCGCGTCGTGCCCGAAGTTCTCGATGGCCACGTGGAGCGGGTGGCGCCGGCTGTCGATGTCCGCGACGATCGCTTCCCGCGTCCAGTACCGGTAGGCGTCGACCACGTTGCGGCGATCGCCTCCGGCCAGCAGTTCGGGGTCGTACCGCGGGTCGGTGGGGGGCGGGGTGCCGTGCTCCTCGGTCCACGGGCCGACGCCGTTCGGGTTCTCGCCCCATTCGGTGGGACCCGTCTCGGCGATCTCGACCTCCACCGGGCCCGTCTCGACTCCGCTCACGACGTCAGAACGTCTTGTTCGAATCGGGGGCGACGGTGAACCCGTGCGACGTCTCGTCGTTGGTGCACGTGACGGCCGTGGCGGTGGTGCCGCAGGTGTAGCCGAGCTTGGTCAGTTTCGACCCGGCGGGCAGTGCCGCGTCCGGTTCGTCGCCGCCCGAGGTGTACACGAGGCCGCCGGCGCACATGAACGACGCCTCGCCGTCGTTCTCGACGCGGATGCCGTGACCCCAGTCGACCATGCAGTCGTCGGGGCGCGGGGGCACCGGGCTCGTCGACCCCTGGCAACCGGCCTCGGTGCGGTTCGGCAGCTTGATGATGCCGCACTGGAACCCGCCGTCCGGGGACGTGAAGAAGTACGACTCGTTGTGCTCGTACGGGACGTCGACGAGCGTCGTGGTCGGCGCTTCGGTCGTCGTCGTCGGCGGCGGCGGCGCAACGGTCGTGGTCGTGGTGGTCGGCGGAACCGTGGTCGTGGTGGTGGTCACAGGGGCCGCGGCCGTCGTCGTCGACGTCGGCGGAGCCACCGCGTCCGAGGACCCACCACACCCTGCGAGCATCATGGCCGAGCCAATGCTCAGACACACCAACGACACCCGACGCCACGCCATACGGCCACCTCCACACATACTTACCTGCTGCCGACACTGCACTCTAACGGCAGTGCGGCGGCGGGGCTGCTTCGGCGAGGCCGGGACGGGTTAACCTGGAGGTGGAGGCATTCGATGAATCATCAGCGCATCGTGCGGACGGTCTGCTTCGTCACGGTCGGCTACGTCGTCGTCCTCGCCGTGTGGCTGGGATGGTTGATCCAGCACACCCCGCCGGCCACCATTCCGTACCAGATCATGGGATTGGTCGCGGCCTTCGGCTCGGCGCTGGGCTTCGGGATGATGGCGGCCGGTCGGCCCAGCCGCGCCGACCGCAAACTCGAACGCCACGGACTCGAGGGCTGGGCCCGCATCGAGCACGTCACCCCGCTCCGCCGCACCCCGGACGACGGCGAACTCACCGAACTGGACCTCCGGCTGACCGTGCCCGGATCGGAGAGCTACGCCGGACGGGTCGTCTACGAGGTGCGGCGGGAGAACGCGACACGATTCGTACCGGGCGAGACGATCACCATCCTGGTGGACCCGGAGGACCGGGACCACATCATGCTCTGCCCGTGATCCGGCGGCGCCCGAGCGCGAGCATCCCCTCGACGAGCAGCAGCTGGGCCGCCGCGTAACTGGCGAGGATCGCTCCTTCGGCCGCGGCTCTCCCCTGTTCTCCCCGGATGAACAAGCGCCGCACCACGATCAGGCCGTCGGAGGCGGTGAACAGCATCCCGCCCACGCCGAGCCAGCTGCGCCGGTCGGTTCCCGGCACGGCCACATTCGCGTAAACGTCGGCGCCGGGCGCGAGGGACGGGTCGGCCGAGAGGGTCGACGTGGTGCCGAGCAGCGCGCCGTACGCGGTCAACGGTGCGGCGACCTCCTTCGCGCGCCCGCGGAGAAGCGCCGCCGCGCCCGCCCACCCCGCGAGCCGGGGCAGCAACGCGGGCACCGTAGGCCGGGCGCCCCGGCGCAGCAGCAGCGCCGAGTAGCCGACCTGCATGACGGCGAACGAGGACGCGCCGCGTACGAGACGGGCGTCGTCGTCGGGGTCGATCATGAAGACGTCCCCCACGGTCGCGGCGGTGAGACCGGCGAGGAGAAGCGCGACGTCGGCGGGGTCGGTGTCCGCACGCCGCCGCAGCACCCGAACGGCGAGCGCGGGCGCGATCAGTGGCTTCGCCACGCGCTGCAACCGTTCCCGACCGGTGACGGCTCCGACCACGGTGGCCAGCGTCGCACCGGCGAATACCGCGTGCTCGACACCCCAGTTGTTCTTCGACTTCACGTCTTCCTCCCACGCTTTCGGATGTGCCGAGGTTACCGGTCCGAACAGTGGTTGACTGGAGAGTGGATGCGACGGAGAATCCGCGATTGTGAGGCACAGCTGATGGCAAAACAGGCGCGCGCGGCGGCCACCCGCCATCAAGTGTTGGAGGGTGCTGCACTGAGCTTCGAGAAGCTCGGGTACGGCGGCGCGAGCCTCAGCGGCATCCTCTCCTACGCTGACGTGACGAAGGGCGCCTTGTACTTTCACTTCGAGTCCAAGGAGGCGCTGGCCTGGGCGGTGATCAAGGAACAGCACGCGATGGCGATGCTGGCGGCGCAGCGCGTGCTCGCGACGGCCCAGTCGCCGATGGAGGCGATCCTGTTGTGCGCCAAGGAGATGGCGCGCCAGCTGCTGACCGAGCCGATCGTGCGGGCGGGTGTGCGGCTGACCCTGGAACTCGGGACGTCCCGCGGCCCGGCCACCGATCCCTACATCGACTGGACCGACACCCTCGTCGCACTCGCGGGCAAGGCACGGGAGGCGGGTGAACTGCGCGCGACCGTCGATCCCGCCGCGCTGGCCCGTTTCCTGGTCAGTTCGTTCACGGGCATGCAGTTGGTGTCCGAGGCGCTGACCGGGCGTGCCGACCTGTACGAGCGGCTGGCCGACATGTGGGGGCTGCTGCTGCCGTCGATCGCGTCGCCGGACATGCTGCCGCGCCTGCTCGAACTCGTGGCACTGCGCGACGACGTCGCGTCCTGACTCAGACGCCGGTGTGGGCGGGTTCCTCGGGACCGTCCGGCGCCGGTTGCGGCAGGTCGAGCGGATGTGACTGCGTCGGCGCCGGTTGGACGACGGCGATGCGGGCGCCGTCCGGAATCGCGTCGACGGAGCAGATGGTTCCGAAGATGCCGAGGCCGCCGAACAATGCCAGCAGGCCGTAGGCCAGGAACGTCGACGTTCGTTCGACAGCTGATCGTGGTTCGCCCTCCAATGCTATCGTGGTGCGCCGCGCGTACACGGCCCTTCGCTCTCGGGGATTTCGGCTGAGTTCCACCATGTGGCCCTTCTTCGCATGATCGGTCGGTGCGGATGGTGTCGGGTCGACGCTTACGAGTCTGTCGCGGCGGCGGCCGGGTGTCGCTGCCCCCAGGGATGGAATGCACTCCACCCAGGGTTGGACGGCCCGGCCCGGCACCCCGGGGCGCGGGCGGTTATGATCCGGACCACACCAGGTGTACGCAGAGCGGAGATTCTGTCCGCTATGCGTACATCGTGAGCATCGCCCGAGCAGGAAGGCCTCATGACGACCACCGAGGAACCGACCCGCAGCGAAGACGCGCAGACGCGCCCCCCTCGCTTCGAACGACCGCCGTGGCCGCCCGCCGGCCCCCGCCGCCTACTCCGCGACCTCGGCGGCGCCTACGCCGCCAATGGGCTGATCGGACTGATCTTCTCCGCGACCGGTCCCGTAGCCGTGATCCTGGCCGCCGGTTCCGCGGGCGGACTGTCGCCCGGGCAGATGGCGTCGTGGATCTTCGGCGTCTTCTTCCTCAACGGCATCCTCACCGTCCTCGCCAGCTGGCTGTACCGTCAGCCGCTCGCGTTCTTCTGGACGATCCCCGGCACGATCATCGTCGGCGGCTCGCTCACCCACCTGTCGTGGCCGGAGGTGCTCGGGGCGTTCCTCGTGACCGGACTCCTGGTCCTCGCCCTCGGCCTGACCGGGCGGGTGCGCCAGGTGATGGCGATGCTTCCGATGCCGATCGTCATGGCCATGGTCGCCGGCGTCTTCCTGAAATTCGGCACCGACCTCGTCCACGCCGTGGGAGCCGATGCGGCCGTGGCCGTTCCGATGGTCGTCGCCTTCGTCCTCCTCGCGTCCCGCGCCGCGCTCGGCCGGTGGATGCCCCCGATTCTCGGCGCACTGCTCGTCGGGGCGGCCGCGGTCGCGGTCACGGGCCGCTTCCAGCCCGCCGGCACCGGCACACCATGGATCGCGGCGCCGATGTTCCAGGCCCCGCAGTTCACCTGGCAGGCGATCGCCGAACTGGTCGTGCCGCTGGCGATCACGGTCATCGTCGTGCAGAACGGTCAGGGTGCGGCCGTGCTGACGTCCGCAGGCCACAGGCCGCCGATGAACGTCGGCACCGTCCTGTGCGGGGTCTGGTCCCTCGCCACCGCCGCCGTCGGAGCCGTGTCGACGTGCCTGACCGGGCCGACCAACGCCCTGCTGGTGGCGTCCGGGCAGCGCACCCGGCAGTACACGGCGGCCGTCGTCTGCGGACTGCTCGCCGTGATCGTCGGCCTCTTCGCCCCGCTGTTCGTTCAGCTGATGCTGGCCACCCCGGCCGCGTTCGTCGCCACGCTCGGCGGCCTCGCGATGCTCCGGGCGCTGCAGGGGTCGTTCGTCGCGGCGTTCGGCTCCCGATACACGCTCGGCGCGCTCGTGACGTTTCTGGTGACCGTCTCGAACGTGCAGTTCCTCAACATCGGCGCGGCCTTCTGGGGACTGATCGCCGGACTGCTCGTGTCCCGGGTGATGGAACCGGGTGATTTCCGGAAGGGATGATCGGTCACCGCCCCCGCCACCACCACCACCGCCTGCCTGCCGGGGGCGGGTCCGGTACCGGCTCCGGTTGCGATTTCGGGGGCGCTGCCTGCTGCGGCTTCCGCACGTACTGCTTCTGCTGCCGCCAGGTGGCGACGACCTCGTCCGCGTCGACCGGGCTCACCGGGATCCTCGGACCGGACGGCGCCCGCAACCATTCGACGATCTGCAGGTTGAGCTGCGCCACCACGTCCCGCACCGCCTGCTCGGACGGCATTCCACGGATCGTGTCGGGCAGCCGCTCGATCTCCTTGCGCAACTGCAGCGGCGTGGGGAGCAACGAGTCGGTGGGCAGATTCTCGCGCCGGAGGTAGTTCTTCACCCACCACAGTTCGTCGTCGACGTCGCCCGCCGGAATCGGTTTGCCCGCGCCGGGGAGATCGTCGAAGTCGCCGCGCTCCTGAGCGAGCCGGATCTGCTTGTCGATCCAGCTCTCGAAGCTCACCCCGGGAGGTTTGCGCTCGGTCACGCACGCCATTGTTCCAAAACCCGCTTCAGCCTGCCGGGGCGTCGGCTCCCGTGTAGAACGCGGTCGTGCGATCGCCTGCCGCGGTCGCCGCGGCTTCCGGAGTCCCGAACTCGATGCTCGCGTCCCGCCACTGCTCGCTGCTCGCCGTGATGAACTCCTTGCCTTCCTCGCTCGCCGACCAGGCCTCGCTCTCCTTCGGGTCCATCGACTTCCCCGTCCCCAGATACAGGTACAGCCCCAGAACCCCCAGTTCCCAGCCGACGCCGGTCGCGCCGGGCCCGTATTCGTCCCAGAACTTGTCGTCGACGTGCGCCGTGTGCAGAAGCTCGAAGCGGGTGCCCCCGGCCGGGTCCGCGGTGACGGACACGTCGATCCAGCTGACGTCGCCGCCGTACTCCCAGGTCGCGGTGAATCCGTTGGGCGGATCACACGTGAGAATCTCGCCGCCGGCGTTGCCTTCGAGCTGATAGCGACCGTGCAGGCGCAGGTCGCCCGTCACCGGCATGAACCACCGTGGGATTCGCTCGGCGGTAGTGCAGGCCTCCCACACCTCCTCCACCGTGGCGTCGTAGGTGCGTCCGATCGTCACGGTGCGGGCCTCGCCCGCCTCGAGCGTCCGACTGCCCACCGAGCGGCGCACCGCGTTGATCTGTTCCGTCACTTCGATCATCGATCGCTCCCTTGTTTCGGGTCTGTTTTGTCCTCGCCGGACAGTCGTTTTTCGCGGCGCCCTCGCGCGATCTCCGTGGCCAGTGCGTCGAGCCGCGGCGTCCAGAAACGCCGGAACTGGCCGAGCCACGCGTCGATGTCGCGGAGCGGTTCGGTCTCCACCGCATACAGCCGTCGCGCACCGTCGATCCGGACTGTGGCGAAACCGTTCTCCCGCAAGACCTTCAGATGCTGAGACACCGCGGGTTGCGAGATGCCGAACTCGGCACGGATGACGTCGCTGACCGCACCGGACGTCTTCTCGTCGTCCGCGATCAGTTCGAGGATCCGGCGTCGGACCGGATCGCCGAGTACGTCGAAGGCGTGCATGCCGTCTTATATTTCAGCCTTCACTTATATAAGTCAAGACGCAAATGATTGCCGATCACTTGCCAAGCCGCCCACACTCCTTTTACTGTGACACCACGTCTCAGTTAAATGGACTGACGGCGAAGGCTCCGTATCCACCCAGGGAAGCGACCATGACAGCGACCACCCCCGAGCACGCCGCAGCGCGCGAGAGCAGCGGAGACGAGCGGCACCTGCGCGTCGTCGTGGTCGGCGCCGGCCTGTCCGGAATCGCCGCCGCGGTCAAACTCGAACGCGCGGGCATCACGGATTTCGTCGTCCTGGAGAAGTCCGATCGCGTTGGCGGCGTGTGGCGCGAGAACACGTACCCCGGGTGCGGTGTCGACATTCCCGCACCGGTGTACTCGTTCTCGTTCAAACCCAACCCGGGATGGCGCAGCAACTTCGCACTCCAGCCGGAACTTCTGTCCTACATCGAGAACACCGTCGCCGAGTTCGACGTGCAGTCCAGGATCTCGATGCAGACCGAACTCCACGAGGCAGTGTGGTCCGACGAGCGCCGACGCTGGATTCTCGACACCAGTCGCGGCACGATCGTCGCCCAGCACGTGATCTTCGCGGCGGGACCCATCACCGAACCCAGCACTCCCGCGGTACCCGGCATCGACGGTTTCGGCGGCGACATCTTCCACTCGGCCCGCTGGAACCACGACGTCGACCTCACCGGAAAGAAGGTCGCGGTCGTCGGCACGGGCGCGTCCGCGGTGCAGTTCATCCCCGAGATCCAGCCGGACGTCGAGGCGCTGTACGTGTTCCAGCGCACCCCGGCCTGGGTGGTGCCCCGCCTGGACTTCCCGTTCCCCCGGCTCGCGCAGTCGGTGTTCTCGCGGGTCCCCGCGGTGCAGCGCGCGTTGCGACAGGTCCTCGACGTCGTCCTGCGGACCCTCTCGTGGGCGATGCGCCGCGAACGCACCGCCCGGCTCCTCAACCCCCTCGGCACCCGCTGGCTCGCCCGGCAGGTGCCGGACCCGGCGCTCCGTTCGGCGCTGACCCCGAACTTCACGCTCGGATGCAAGCGACTCCTGCTGTCCAACACGTATCTCCCGGCCCTGACGAAGAGCAACGTCGAGTTGATCCCGCACGCCCTCACCGAGGTCGACGGACGCGTCGTCGTGGGAGCCGACGGCACCCGGCGCGAGGTCGACGTCATCATCTTCGGCACCGGTTTCGACGTGAGCCATCCGCCGATCGCGAGCCGGATCCGCGGACGCGACGGGGCACTGCTGTCCGAAAAATGGTCGAAGAGCCCCGAGGCCTATCTGGCCACCACGACACCCGGCGCACCGAACGCGTACATCATGCTCGGACCGAACATCCTGGTGTACAACTCGTTCCTCGGCCTGGCCGAGACCCAGCTCGACTACGTGATCGACGGAATCACCAAGGCGGAGCGGCAGGGCATCGAAGTGCTCGAGGTCCGCGACCAGCCGTTCCGCCGGTTCAACGACGCGGTGCAGAAGGGCCTGGAGCCGACCGTGTTCAACAACGGCGGGTGCAGCAGCTACTACCTCGACGCCGACGGCAGGAACTTCGCCGCGTGGCCGTGGTCCACCGGGTCCCTGCGCCGCCGCCTCGCCCGTTTCGACCTCGAGAACTACGCCGTCCGGCCGTACCGGACACAGCCGTCCCCCTCCCCTCACCCGTCAGGAAAGTCACGATGATCGAGATCCATCACACTGCTGTCGCCGGCGCACCCGTCGCGGGCGCGTTCGACTACGTCGACGACTATCGCCACGTCCCGTCCTGGATGTTCGGGATCACGAAGTTCGACCCGATCGGCGAACAGGATCGCGGGCTCGGAGCCGTCTACGACGCCGCGATGAAGATCGGCCCCAAGACCCGTGGTTCGGTCGTGAAGGTCACCGGGTGGGAACGGAATTCGCTGATCGAGCTCGAATCGATCGACGGCCTGTACACGCACTCGCGGTGGCAGTTCGAGGCCGTCGGCGAGACCGAGACCCGCCTGACGGTCGATTTCCGCTACGACCTGCCCGGTGGGCTCGCGGGCAAGGCGCTCGGCAGGATCATCGAGCCCTTCGTCGCCCAGGCGATCCGCCACACCGACGCCACGCTGCGGCGTCAGGTGGAGGAAGTCGCGCGCCGGTCGGCCTGACTCACTGCACGCCCGCCGTTCACCCTCGTGTGACAGGTGGAACAGCCGGCGCTGTGTACATAGTTAGTTAGCCTATGTAATATGTTTTCCATGGACGACGACACGCGGCTGCAGAGCCTGCTCGTCGACCTGGTCACGAATTCTCACCGATTCACCAGGCTCGCGAGCTCCTTCGGATCCGAGGACCATCCCCGGCCATGGGTACGTGCCCTCGCCCTGCTCGATGACCACGGCGAACTCCGCATCAGCGAATTCGCCCGCATCGACCGCTGCTCGCAACCGTCCGCGACCGCCCTGCTCCAGAAGCTCGCCGATCGCGGATACGTGGCCCGCCGGCCCGATCCGGACGACGCCCGGGCAGTCCGGGTGTCCATCACCGATCCCGGACGCAACTGGCTGACCGTGGCCCGGGGCGAGATCGCGGGCGCCCTCGCCCCGCACTTCGCGGACCTCGAACCCGAGCAGCTCGAACGACTGGCGCAGGGCCTGGCGGAACTGCGTTCGATCGTCAAGTCGTCGGCCCTCGCCTGACGACCCATCCACCCCGAAACACATCGAAGGAGGTGGCCGTGAGCACCACGACCGCAACCGTCACGAACAGCAGCGAGGCACCACCGAGCCTCCTCCACCAGCCGAAGTCGGTGTGGGCCGTCGCCTTCGCCAGCGTCATCGCGTTCATGGGCATCGGCCTCGTCGACCCCATCCTCAAGCCGATCGGCGAACAGCTGGACGCGACCCCCTCCCAGGTGTCGCTGCTGTTCACCAGTTACATGCTGGTCACCGGGGTCGCGATGCTCATCACCGGTGTGGTGTCGAGCCGGATCGGCGCCAAGAAGACGCTCCTGACCGGTCTCGCTGTCATCGTCGTGTTCGCGGCGCTGGCCGGAAGCTCCGGCACCATCGCCCAGATCGTCGGCTTCCGCGCCGGCTGGGGACTGGGCAACGCCCTGTTCATCGCGACCGCACTCGCCGCCATCGTCGGCGCGGCCAGTGGCGGCGTCGCGCGGGCCATCATCCTCTACGAGGCCGCGCTGGGCATCGGCATCGCCGTCGGCCCGCTGGTCGGCGGTGTCCTCGGCAACATCAGCTGGCGCGCACCGTTCTTCGGCGTCGCAGCCCTGATGGCCGTGGCGTTCATCCTGATCGTCGTGATGCTGCCGTCCGCTCCCAAGCCGGAGCACCGCACGTCGATCGCCGCGCCGTTCCTCGCCCTGCGCCACCGCGGCCTGCTCACCGTCGCGATCACCGCGCTGCTCTACAATTACGGCTTCTTCACCCTGCTCGCGTACACGCCGTTCCCGCTGGACATGGGCACGTACTCGATCGGGTTCATCTTCTTCGGCTGGGGTCTCGCACTGGCCGTCGCGTCGGTGTTCCTCGCCCCGCGCCTGCAGCGGCGCTTCGGCACGCTGCCGATGATGATGGTGGCCCTCGCGCTGTTCGCCCTCGACCTCGCCATGATGGCCGCGTTCACCGAGAACAAGACCGTGCTCATCGTCGGCGTCGTCCTCGCCGGGCTGTTCCTCGGTGTCAACAACACCCTCATCACCGAGACCGTGATGATCTCCGCCCCCGTCGAGCGGTCGACGGCGTCCGCGGCCTACAGCTTCGTCCGCTTCGTCGGCGGGGCCGCGGCACCGTGGGTCGCGGGCAAGCTCGGTGAGAGCAACATTCACCTGCCGTTCTGGGTCGGCGCGGTGTGCACCGCCGCCGCGATCCTCGTCCTCGCGACCGGCCGCAAGGTCCTCGCCCACGTCGACGAGCACGATCCCGAACCGCACAGCGTCGACGAGGCACTGGCCGTCACGGCCGGCGACGCCGACTGACTCCCTGACGTGAGTGGCAAAGCGTGCGCGAGCACACTTTGCCACTCACCTGTCAGAGGTTCAGGTCGGGAAGTCCGAGGAGCGAACGGTACTCGAGACCCTCGGCCGCGATCACGTCGCCGGCCCCGGTCGCCCGGTCGACGACGGTCGCGACACCCACGACGATCGCCCCCACGTCGCGCAGTGCCTTCACCGCGGTGAGCGGCGAGTTACCCGTGGTGGTGGTGTCCTCGACCACGAGGACACGCTTACCGACGACGTCCGGTCCCTCGATCTGCCGCTGCATCCCGTGCGCCTTCGCGGCCTTGCGCACCACGAACGAGTCGATCGGCCTGCCCGGCGCGTGCATGACGGCCATCGCCACCGGGTCGGCGCCCATCGTCAGCCCGCCGACTGCGTCGAAATCCCAGTCCGCCACCAATTCACGCAGCAACTTCCCGATCAGCGGGCCCGCCTCGTGATGCAGCGTGGCGCGGCGAAGGTCCACGTAGTAGTCGGCTTCCTTGCCCGAAGACAACGTCACCTTGCCGTGCACAACAGCCAGCTCGCGCACCAACGCGGCCAGATCCTCGCGATCACTCATGCCCGAAACCCTACCCACCTCTACGTGCGGGCACGCCCCCGGCCGAACACGTTGGTCAGCCGCCGGACCAGACTCTTCGGGACGAGACGCCCGGCGGTCGTCAGCACCTTGTACTGGAGGCCGGGAATGCTCACGACCTTGCCGCTCTCGAGATCGGACAGCGACGCCGCGACGACCTGGTCGACGCTCAGCCACATCGCATTCGGAATCGAACTCATCTCGATGCCCGCGCGCTCGTGGAACTCGGTGCGGATGAATCCCGGGCACAGCGCCTGGATCCGCACACCCGTGCCGCCCAGCCCGTTCGCCAATCCCTCGGAGAACGAGATCACGTACGCCTTGCTCGCCGAATACGTCGACCCCCGCCCGGACAGCAGTCCCGCGACGCTCGCCACGTTGATGACGGTGCCGTTCGCCGCCGCGATCATGCCGGGCAACGCCGCGCGGGTCAGCTGCATGACGGCGGTGACGTTCACGTCCAGCTGGGACTGCAACAGCTCCGGCGTCGCGGTCCAGAATTCGCCCGACGTGCCGAATCCGGCGTTGTTGACCAGTACCTCGACGCCCTTCCCGAGGCGTTGCGCCACCTCCTCGCGCCCGGACGCCGTCGCCAGGTCGGCCTGCAGGATCTCGGACTCGGTGTCGAACAACGCCTTCATCTCGTCGGCGAGGGCGTGCAGGCGGGTGTCGTCACGCGCGACGAGCACGAGGTCGTAACCGAGGGACGCGAACTTTCTCGCGAAACCGGCACCGAGCCCCGACGTCGGGCCGGTGACGAGGGCAACGGGTCGGGCTGAGCTGGGGGGCGTCGACATACCGGTGACGGTAGCAAGGCGCTACGCGCCTGTGCGCGGTTAACGAGTCCAGGGACTCGTTACGCACTCACGAGCGCGGAGCGCCCGGCGGCGGTGCGGGACGGTCCTGCGGTGCGGGACGCGGCGGTGTGGCCGGGCGCGGTTCCGGGGTCGGACGTCCCTGGGATGTCGGACGCGCTTGCGGTGCGGGACGTCCCTGCTGGGTGGGACGTCCCTGCGGCGCGGGGCGCGCTTGCGGCGCCGGACGCCCCTGTGGTGCGGGGCGTTTCTCCGGTGCGGGGCGCGATTCGGCGGGGGCGCCGTCACGCAGTCGCGGCCTGCTCGGATCGTGATGGCCACGGTCGAGTCCGCTCGGCTCGGTGACCGGGGGCAGGACGTGCAGGATGCCGGACAGCCGGGCGACGGCCTCGATGGCCGAATCCCACTCCCGCCCGCTGCTGCCGATGGGCAGCGAACCGAGGGTCCACTCGCCCTCGCTCCACAGCATGTTCACGTGCGGCGGCACCGACTCGGTGAACGCGACCATCCGCTGATCGCAGACCCTGCGGGCGATCTCGAGGTCGGTGGCGAACACGACGCGCGGTCCGATGGCGCCGAGGAGGTCGAGGTCCGAGTCCTTCGGCGGCGGGGTCGACTTGAGGCGGAGGTCGATGTCGACGTCCGAACCGACCCGGCGGCGGACCGCGACGATGGTCGCCGTCTCCTCGAGGTCGAACAGGATGAACGACTCACCGCGGCGTTCGCCCTTCACCACGTCGATGGCGCTGAGGTACTCCTGCTTGGCCAGCGCGGCCCGGTGGAACTGGGCGGGTAGCCGCTCTTCGACGTTGTCGTACGTGTAGCCCTGGGCCTTGGCCCAGATCTGCCGCACACGACCCGTCTGATCACGACGCGAGCGATCGAAATAGAGCAACGCGCACGCGCCTGCGAGTGCGATCAACGCCAGTACGAACCACATTCCGGTCATCGATGATCAGCCTAGCGAGTCGAGGGCGTAACGAGGGTAGGCGGTGCCGGGACACCCCGTGTCGGTTTTGCCCGAACCGGCCCGACGGCCGTGCCCGCCGGCACGGATGGCTCAGTTGCCACCGAGCTTGGGCAGCTCGGTGCTGATGATCGTCTCGGCCATCATCGTGCCGTTCTCGACCTTCGTCCCCTGCACCATGACGGTGAATCCGGGTTTCAGATCGGCGACCGTGGTGCCGTCGAGTGCGATCACGTTGGTCTGCGCGTTGGTCTGGACCGTCAGCTTCGAACCACCGAGGGCGTCGAGGGTGAGCGTGGAACCGTCGTTGGTGCTGATCGTTCCGAACGCGGCACCCGCGGCCCCGATGGCCTCCCCGATTCCGCCGGGGAGTTGATCGAGCGGGGACTCGCTGGTGCTCGACGGCGGCGGCGTGGTCGTCTTCGGCGGCGCGGTGGTGGCCGGCGGGCGGGACGTGGTGGGGCCCGCCGCGGTGGTGCTCGACGAGTTGTTCGGCGCCGTCGTGAACAGGGCGACGCCGAAGCCGATGACCGCGATCAGCAGCAGCGCGGCGGCCGCGGCCGCGATCCACGTGCCGATCCGGCGAGGCTTCTTCTCCTCGGTGGCCTCCGCGACCGGCGGCTGGTGCTGCGATCCCGGGTACTGGCCCGGCGGGTACTGCGATCCCGGGTACTGGGCGTTCGGATACTGCCCCGTCGGATACCCGCCCTGGTACTGCTGTGCCTCGTAGGGCGGATACGCCTGCGTGGCGTTCGGCGGCGGAGCCTGCTGGTCGAACCGCGGGTCGTAGGTCGGGTACGCCTGCGTCGGATTGGGCTGGTTCCGCCCGTACGCCGCGGTCGGGTCGGACGTGTAGAACTGCTCCGTCGGCCCACCGGCGGACCCCAGGTACTGGGTGCGGTGGTCCTGATCCGACGCGCCGAGGTGCTCGGTCGGCTGGTCCTGCCGCGACCACGCCTGTGTCGGGTCCTCGTCACGAGCCCGCGACGCGGAATCATCGGTCGTCCACGACTCCGTGCCGTCGGTCGTCCACGACTCAGTGCCGTCGTACGCGCGCTCCTGCGGGGTGCGCGGATCGTCGGGGTTCGTCATGATCGGCCCCTTCCTCGGGGTTCGTGTGGCCGGTGTCCTGCGCTTATGGACGGTCCAGGGTAACGGCGAAACTTAAGACGCCCCTGTGAAAACACAGGTGAGTGGCACGGCGTGCGGGAGCACTCCGTGCCACTCACGTGGGGGATCAGCCGAGGACGAGCGCGTCCCCGGTCTCGGACACCTTCACGGGGACGGTGTCGCCGTCCTTGACGTCGCCGGCCAGCAGCAGCTTCGCGAGCTGGTCGCCGATCGCCTGCTGGATCAGCCTGCGGAGCGGCCTGGCCCCGTACATGGGGTCGTAGCCGCGGACGGCCAGCCAGAAGCGGGCCGAGTCGGACACGTCCAGCGTCAGCCGGCGCGCCGCGAGCCGGCGGGACAGCTGGTCGAGCTGGATGTCGACGATCGACTCGAGCTGCTCCTCGGTGAGCGGTTCGAAGATCACGACGTCGTCGAGCCGGTTGATGAACTCCGGCTTGAACGCGTGCCGCACCGCATCCATCACCTGCTCCCGCGATCCGCCCGCACCGAGGTTGGACGTGAGGATCAGGATGGTGTTGCGGAAGTCGACCGTCCGCCCCTGACCGTCCGTCAGCCGGCCTTCGTCGAGGACGGCGAGCAGGATGTCGAAGACATCCGGGTGCGCCTTCTCCACCTCGTCGAACAGCACCACCGTGTACGGGCGCCGTCGCACGGCCTCGGTGAGCTGCCCGCCCGCCTCGTACCCGACGTATCCGGGCGGCGCGCCGACGAGCCGGGCCACCGAATGCTTCTCGCTGTACTCGGACATGTCGATGCGGACCATGGCGCGCTCGTCGTCGAACAGGAAGTCCGCGAGAGACTTCGCGAGCTCCGTCTTACCGACGCCGGTCGGTCCGAGGAACAGGAACGATCCGGTGGGCCGGTTGGGGTCGGCGACGCCGGCGCGGGCGCGGCGGACGGCGTCCGACACGGCGACGACGGCCTCTTCCTGTCCGACGACCCGCTTACCCAGTTCGGATTCCATCCGCAGCAGCTTGGCGGTCTCGCCCTCCATCATGCGGCCGGCGGGGATGCCGGTCCATGCCGCGACCACGTCGGCGACGTCGTCGGGCCCCACTTCCTCCTTGAGCATGACGTCGCCGTCGGCGGCGGCACCGGACTCGCGGGCGGCCTGCTCGAGTTCCTTCTCGAGCTGCGGGATCCGCCCGTAGCGCAGTTCCGCGGCCCGGCCGAGGTCGCCGTCGCGTTCGGCGCGTTCCTCCTCACCGCGCAGCGTCTCGAGCTGCACCTTGACTCCGCGCACGGAGTCGATGGCCTGCTTCTCGTTCTGCCAGCGGGTGGTCAGCTGATTGAGCTTCTCACGTTCGTCGGCCAGTTCCTGACGCAGCTTCTCGAGCCGGTCCTTCGACGCCGCGTCGGATTCCTTCTGCAGCGCCATCTCCTCGATCTCGAGGCGGCGGACGATGCGTTCGACGGTGTCGATCTCCTCGGGTCGCGAGTCGATCTCCATCCGCAGCCGGGACGCGGCCTCGTCCACGAGGTCGATCGCCTTGTCCGGCAGGAACCGGGACGTGATGTAGCGGTCGCTGAGCGTGGCGGCAGCGACGAGCGCGGAGTCGGTGATGCGCACACCGTGGTGCACCTCGTACCGCTCCTTGAGCCCGCGCAGGATGCCGACGGTGTCCTCGACGGACGGTTCGCCGACGAGCACCTGCTGGAAGCGGCGTTCGAGAGCGGCGTCCTTCTCGATGTACTTGCGGTACTCCTCGAGGGTGGTCGCGCCGACCAGCCGCAGCTCACCGCGGGCGAGCATCGGCTTGATCATGTTGCCGGCGTCCATCGCCGACTCACCGGTGGCACCCGCACCGACGATGGTGTGGAGTTCGTCGATGAACGTGATGACCTGACCGGCCGAGTTCTTGATGTCGTCGAGGACGGCCTTGAGCCGCTCCTCGAATTCGCCGCGATACTTGGCTCCGGCGACCATCGAGCCGAGGTCGAGGGAGATCACCGACTTGCCGCGCAGCGATTCGGGGACGTCGCCCTGCACGATGCGCTGGGCCAGCCCCTCGACGATGGCGGTCTTGCCGACGCCGGGCTCACCGATCAGCACCGGGTTGTTCTTGGTGCGGCGGCTGAGGACCTGCACGACGCGGCGGATCTCGTTGTCGCGTCCGATCACCGGGTCCAGCTTGCCGTTGCGGGCGAGGGCCGTGAGGTCGGTGGAGTACTTCTCGAGCGCCTGGTACGTCCCCTCGGGATCCGGGCTGGTGACGCGCGCGCTGCCGCGGACAGTGGTGAACGCGTCGCGCAGCGCGTCGGGGGTGGCGCCGTGCCTGCCGAGCAGCCCGGCCACGTCCGACTCACCCGATGCGAGTCCGACCATCAGGTGTTCCGTCGACACGTACTCGTCGTCGAGTTCGGTGGCGAGGTGCTGTGCTGTGGTGAGTGCGGCGAGGGCCTCGCGACCGAGCTGCGGTGTGGTGGTGGCGCCCGTCGTCTTGGGGAGCCGGTCGACGAGATTCTGCGCTTCGCGGTGGACCGCGGTGGGGTCGACCCCGACGGCCTTGAGCAGCGGGGCGGCGATGCCGTCGGTCTGGTCGAGCAGGGCCACGAGCAGATGCGCGGGCCTGATGTCGGGATTACCGGCCGACGACGCCGACTGGAGCGCAGCGGTCATCGCGGCCTGGGTCTTGGTGGTCGGATTGAACGAGTCCACTGGTCACCTCTTCTGGCGTTGTAGAGCGGTTCGCCGCCGGGCCGGGTGGCACGTGGCGACGCTGTCATCTTCTTAACGCACGAAGAGTTGAGTCTGTTCCGCTCAACTTTGAATTTTTTTGGCTACCCCCATCATCTCGCCCCCGAGACTCCGCGGGGCGGGAAATCACGCCCCGATCGCGGCACCCATCATCGGCCAGGACGTGGTGAGGTCGTCACGCCAGTACCCCCACGAGTGCGTGCCCACCGGCCGGAGATCAACGGTGGCGGGAATGTCGAGGGCCCGGAGTTTCTCCGCGAGCCGCATCGTGCAGTCGTTGGTCACGGCCTCGATGACACCGCCGACCACCACCTGCGTCGCGAGGGCGCGGCGGTCGCCGCCGACGGTCTTGGCGTCCAGGGTGTCGTACGGTCCCGGCAGTCCGCTTCCGTTGGAGATGTACAGGGTGGTCCCCCGAAGTTTCTCGGCGTTGACGTACGGATCGTTCGCGGCCCACAGCGGATCGTTGGCCGCACCCCACATGTTCTCCGGGTTGCCGCCGAAGTCCGCGACCGTGATCTCGACGAATCGGCGGGCCACCGGGTCGCTCGTCATCGCGCACCCGCTGTACGCGCCGACGCTCTGATACAGCCCGGGCTTGGCGATCGCGAGGTTGAGCACGCTGGTGGCCGACATGGACAGCCCGGCGATCGCGTTCTTGCCGGTCGTGTCGAGCGCCGAGTCGACGATGGGCGGCAGTTCCTTCGTCAGGAACGTCTGCCACTTGTTCCGCCCCAGTTCGGGATCGTCGCGCTGCCAGTCGGCGTAGTAACTGGACTGGCCACCGAACGGGATGACCACGTTGACGTCCTTGTCGGAGAAGAACTTCTCGACGTCCGCCTTCTGCTCCCAGCCGAACTGTTCGGAGTTCCCCTCGACGCCGCCGAGCATGTACACGGTGGGACGTTTCCCGGACGCGGCCCGGATGACCCGGACGGTGACGTCCTTGTCCATGGCGGTCGAGTGGACGGTGAAGTTCATCGGCGATTCGCCGACGGGGGTGACCTCGACCAGCCGCGAACCGTCGGGCGCCTCGTCGGCCGTGATCGACTCGACCGTCGCCCGGGGTTCCGCGGAGGCGATCGTTCCCACGCTCGCCGCCATCAGGGCGCCGACCGCCAGCACGACGGTGCCCACGCGTCGAACCGAGTCGGCGCTGCGTATCCCCTCGCGGAACCGACCCCGATCCCGCGCAACACCAACTCGCATGGAGCCCCCTCGGTAACCCGGTCCGATTCTCGGTGCACATCGTGCCCTGCCGGTGGTCACGGCTCAATAGCGACCCGGCGAAATGCCGGGGTCGGAGGCCGAACCGGCCGGCGCCGTAACCCGGGGTCCCGTGCGGAGGACGGCTAGAATGCGGGTGTTCGAATCAGCAGGCACGGAGGCAGGGGACGGCTTGACACGAGATTGCCTCGACCCACTCGTGATTTCGCGTCTGCGCGCCAGCTTTTCGTCGATCGTGTCCACCGAACACGGCCACAATCGGCTCACCACCACGTTCTACGCCACCCTGTTCGCCGAACACCCCGAGTTCCGCGCGCTCTTCCCGGCGGCGCTGGATCAGCAGAGTCATCGCCTGTTCCAGGCGCTGCAGTACGTCATCGACAACCTCGAGGACGCCGACCGGGTCCTCGGTTTCCTGAGCCAGCTCGGCCGCGACCACCGCAAGTACGGTGTCGAGGGCAGGCACTACTTCGCGTCGGGCCATGCGCTGCTGGTCGCCGTGCAGAGCTCCTTCACCCAGGCCATCTGGACGCCGTCGCTGACCGCGGCCTGGACGGACCTGCTCGACCTTCTCCTGCACACGATGGCCGACGCCGCGGACAACGACGACCTGCCCGCCGCCTGGGGCGCCACCGTCGTCGATCACGAACGCCGCCTCGACGATCTCGCGATCGTCCGGCTCGAGACCGACTCCCCCATCCCCTACGGCGCGGGCCAGTACCTCAGCGTCCAGATCCCGCAGCGGCCCCGGATGTGGCGGTACCTGTCGGCGGCCATCCCCGCCAACCCGTACGGACAGCTCGAGTTCCACGTGCGCCGGGTGTCGGGCGGGTGGGTGAGTCCGGCGATTGTGAACGAGACGCAGGTCGGCGACCGCTGGCTGCTCAGCTCGCCGCTCGGCGGGCTGGAGGTGGACCGCGAGAGCGGTCGGGACGTCCTGATGATCGGTTCGGGGACGGGCATCGCACCGCTGCGCGCCCAGGTGATGGAAATGGCGATGCGGTCGAACAACCCGCGCGTCCACATGTTCGTGGGCGGCAAGTACCCGTGCGACCTGTACGACATCGAGACCCTGTGGCACCTGTCGCTGAGCAATCCGTGGCTGACCGTGGTTCCCGTCTCCGAGGAGGACGAGGACCCGTGGTGGCACACGATTCCCGCCCCCGAGGCGCCGCCGGGGTTGCATCAGCGACTCCAGGGCCAGCTGGGCCGGGTGGTCGCGCGGTTCGGGTCGTGGGCGGACCGGCAGATCCAGATCTCCGGTTCACCGGCGATGATCAAGACCACCGCGTACGCACTGCAGGGCGGCGGCACCCCGCCCGAGCTGATCCGCCACGACCCCCTGATCTAGTCGCGCAGCCAGTCCCTGCCCATCCGCCATCCGGTTCGACCGTCGGGAGAGCATCACGCCATGCAAGCCACGCAGACCACCTGGACCAGCACCGTCGTCGAGCATCACCGACTGCGGCACGACCTCGCCGTCGTCCGCCTCGTCGGGGACTACGTCCCGTTCGAGCCAGGGCAGTACGTGGACGTGAGCGTGCCCCAGAATCCGCGGCTGCTGCGCAGGCTCTCCCCCGCCCTTCCGCCGTCGCTGGACGGCAAACTCGAATTTCACGTCCGCACGGTGCCGGGCGGCTGGGTCAGCGGCGACATCGTCACGGGGACCTCACCGGGTGACCAGTGGCAGATCCTCGAACCGCGCGGCACTATGTCCGTCGACGAGGACGGACCGGACGTCATCATGATCGCCGGCGGCACCGGCCTCGCCCCGTTCCGGTCGATCCTGCTGGACCTGTCCCGCAGGCCGAATCCGCCGCGGGTGTTCCTGTTCACGGGCGATCGCACGCCGCGCGATCTCTACGCGTCCGACATGCTGTACCTGCTGCTGCAGAATCTGCCGTGGCTCACCGTCATTCCGGTGGTGGAGAACGTCGCGAATCCGGACTGGACCGACGAGTGGTACGAGCGCACCAGAGTGGACGTGGGGTTCACCGAGGACGACCTCATCGAGGGCTCGCTGCCCGACGTCGTCACGTCCTACGGCGCGTTCACCGAGCACCAGGTGCTGGTGTGCGGTTCGGCGGCGATGGTCCGCGCCACCCTCGACCGCCTCCGTGACACCGGGACCCCCACCGAGAACATTCAGTTCGACCCGTACTGAGCGGGCCGATCAGTAGGACGGATCGTGCCGGATGTTCTCCGGCGGCGTCCCTGCGGCGTGCAGCCGGAACTTGGTGGTGTTGATCATGGCCTCGGAGCCGACGAGCTGGATGTCGCGCTCGGCCCACGTCCCGAAGTCGGCGACGACCTGTCCGACCTTGCCGGTCAGCCTGCGGTGCATACCGGGTATCCCGGCACTGCTGGGGCCCGTGTACCACCAGGGATCCTCGTCCTCCTCGGTGACCGGGACGACGGTCAGCCACGGATTCTGTTCCGCGAGCGCCCACAGGGTGCCCAGGTCGTAGAGGTCGCAGGGGTACCGGCCGGCGAAGAAGAGGTGGACGCGCCGGTCCTGGCCGCGCTGCGACATCTGAAGGATCTGTGCGCGCAGCGGGGCGATGCCGGTCCCCGATCCGATCATGAGAATGTCGCGACCGTTTTCGTAGCGGATCCCGAGGTCGCCGAGCGGGGATCCGACCACCCACCGCTCGCCCACGAGTGTCTGGGTGACGATGGCGGGGCTCACCCAGCCGCCCGACACCCGGCGGACGTGGAACTCGATGATGCCCTGGTCGTTGGCGGGGTTCGCCGGCGACAGGTACCGCCACATCCGGGGCCGGGACGGCACCTGCACGCTCACGAACTGGCCTGCGGTATACGTCATCGGCTCGTCGAGTTGCAGTCGGATGATCGAGACGTCCTTGCGGACCTGCAGGTGCTCGATCACGGTCGCGCCCCACGCCGGCGGGCCGCTCTCGGCGTTGGCCGCGTCCATCATGGTGGCGGCGACGACCGCGAGGACGTCACGCCACGCCTGCTCGAGTTCGTCGGTCCACGGCTCGGTCGAGGGGAACTGCTCGACTGCGGCGATCAGGGAGTTGCCGACGGCGACGTAGTGCGAGTCCTCGATCCCGTACTTGCGGTGGTCCCGGCCGAGTTGGGCGAGGTAGGCGAGGATCTGCCCGGACTCCTCCTCGAGCCGCTCGATCACGTACTGGACGGCGGCGATCAGCCGGTCACGTTGCTCGTCCATGGCCGCGGGAAAGAAGTCGCGAGCTTCGGGATACCGGGCGAACAGCAGGGCATAGAAGGACCGCGACAGAGTCTGAGGCCCGTCCGGCACTGCCGCGATAGCCTTGAAACTCGACCGGACCAGCGATATTGCCTGTGAATCCACCGCGCATCCTCGTCACCGACTGAACGCGGCCCCGCCGCGAAGTACTTGGGCAGACTATAGGCGTGAGCGCCACGCCGCAGACCAGGTCCCTTGTTTCTCGCCCCAGCCGTGCTATCAGACCGCTCGGTCTGCACTTTCCCAGTACCGGGAGCGCAGCGCCTTCTTGTCCAGTTTGCCCAGCGGGGTCAGGGGCAGGGTGTCGACGAAATCGATCGACTTGGGGGCGTGCACCGACCCCTTCGCGGCCCGCACCCGTTCGACGAGTTCGGCGGCCTCGACCGTCTGTCCCGCCCGCAGCACCACGCACGCCTTGACGGCCTCGCCCCACTTCTCGTCCGGGACGCCGACCACCGCGACCGAGCCGACGGCGGGGTGCGCCGAGATGACGTCCTCGATCTCGCGGGGGAACACGTTGAATCCACCGGTGACGATCATGTCCTTCTTGCGGTCGACGATCGTCATGAAACCGTCCTTGTCCCTGCGCGCGACGTCACCGGTGTGCAGCCACCCACCACGGAACGCCTCGGCGGTCTCGGCGGGCTTGTTCCAGTAACCCTTCATGACGAGGGGGCCGCGGACGCAGATCTCCCCCAGTTCACCGTGCGGGACCTCGTTCAGGTCGTCGTCGAGCAGTGCCACCTTCAGCCAGGGCACGGGGCGTCCGCACGTCGCGAGGCGGCTGGGATCGTCCGGCAGATGCTCCTCCTTCCGGAGCACCGCGATCGTCATTCCGCATTCGGTCTGCCCGTAGAACTGGAAGAAGATCTGACCGAACTTCTCGATGCCCTCCTTCAGCCGGGCCGGCGACATCGCCGACGCGCCGTAGAACAGCGTCTGCAGGCTGGACACGTCCCGCTTCGGCAGGTCGGGATGGTCCATCAGCAGGTAGATCATGGTGGGGACGAGCATCGTCGCGGAGATCTTGTGCTTCTCGATCGCCTCGAGGACGGCGCCGGGTTCGAACGCGGGCAGCACGATCAGCGCGCCGCCGCGCAGCAGGGTGGGGATGAAGAAGGCGGCGCCGGCGTGCGACAGCGGCGTGCAGATGAGGAAACGCGGTTCGTCGGGCCACTGCCATTCGGCCATCTGGATCTGGTTGAGTGTCGCGCCGGACTGGTAGGAGCCGACGACGCCCTTCGGCTTGCCGGTGGTGCCGCCGGTGTAGACCATGCTGCTGTTGTCGTCGGCGGCCACGTCTGCCGCCCGCAGGCGTTGGGGGGTGAACGTCTCGGCGAGGGCCAGGATGTCGGTGCCCACCTCGGACGGCCCCAACGACAACACGTTCTCGATCGACGGCGACTGCGCCACCAGTTCGGCGGCGCGCCCCTCGAACGCGGTGGGATCGAAGATCAGGGTCCGGATCTCGGCGTCGCCGACGATGTAGAGGTGGTCGTCGAGCGAGCCCATCGGATTCAGCGCGCTGGCGCGGCATCCGGAGATCATGGTGGCGCCCATGCTGATGAGCACTTCGGGCCGGTTCTTGGACAGCATGGCGGTGCTCGCCCCCTTGCCGATCCCGAGCGAAGCCAGTGCCTGCGCAAAGCAACTGATCTGATCGCGCATCTCACCGCCGGTGAGAACGACGTCGCCGAGGTAGAGCGCCGGCTTGTCGGAATTGCGGTCCAGTGCAGTGATGAGGAGGTCTGCAGCGAAGGCGGGTCGATGCAGATCTGCGAACTCGTCGGTCATCTGTGATCCTTCTACTCCCGCGAGGCCGGGGTGCGTCGTGCGGCGGCCTGGATTTTCTGTGTCCTGGGTCACCGACACCCTAACCGGAAACCGGAAAAACTGAAACCTGTTCCACTCCCGTTACGGGTGGCGATCCCCGCTCCCGGCCGGGTCACGTCCGATAACGTGAGGTCCATGACTCTGCAGGATCGAGTTGCCGAACGGATCTCGACGGCGGCCCGGAGCGCGCACGTCTTCCTCGCGACGGCGGAATCCCTCACCGGCGGGCAGATCTCGTGCCTTCTCGGCGCCGCGCCCGCGTCCTCCGACTGGTACCGGGGCAGCGTGGTCGCCTATTCCAGCGAGGTCAAACACCGGGTGCTGAAGGTGCCGGACGGCCCCGTCGTCAGCGAGGCCAGTGCCCGCGCGATGGCGGGGGCGGTCGCGGAACTGCTCGGAGCCGACATCGCCGTCGCGGTGACCGGGGCGGGCGGCCCCGACCCCCAGGACGGGCAACCCCCGGGCACCGTCTGGTTCGGGCTCTTCGCCCACGGTCGCGTCGACACCGAGATGCGCCGCTTCGACGGCGAACCGCAGGACGTCGTGACCGCCACGACCGAACACGCACTGGCCCTGCTCGAGCAGGCACTGGCCTCGGTGCCCGGCCACGTACCTCCGCCCGTCGCGTAAATCTCCGGGAGTCGGGTAATCGTCCGCGAGGGCACCGCCACACCCGAGGAGGATTTCCGTGCCGAAGACCACCGAGAGCGGCAAGCCGAAGAAGAGTGAACTCCCCGAGACCTTGAAGAAGTCGCCCGAGAAGGCGCAGCGCACGTTCGCCAAGGTGTACGACTCCGCGATCGACCAGTACGGGGACGAGGAACGAGCGCATCGCGTCGCGTTCGACGCCCTCAAGCACAGCTACGAGAAGGTCGGCGACCACTGGGAGGCAAAGGCCGAAAAGGGCCCCTCCGACGAACGCGCCGAGAGCGGCGGCCCGAACCCGTCCGGCGAGACCGCGGAGGGCGTCGACGCCAACGCGAGCAAGGAGCACCTGATGCATATCGCGCAGAGACTCGACATTCACGGCCGGTCGACCATGACCAAGGACGAACTCGTCGAGGCCATCGAAAAGGCGAATCGGAGGGCACGATGAGAGCCGTTACCTGGCAGGGCAGGCGGAAGGTCAGCGTCGACACCGTGCCCGACCCGGTGATCGAACAGCCGACGGACGCAGTCATCGAGGTCACCACCACCAACATCTGTGGTTCCGATCTGCACCTGTACGAGGTGCTGGGCGCGTTCATGAACGAGGGCGACATCCTCGGCCACGAGCCGATGGGCATCGTCCGCGAGGTGGGGTCCGAGGTGACCGACGTGAAGGTCGGTGACCGGGTGGTCATCCCGTTCCAGATTTCCTGCGGCAGTTGCCACATGTGCGACCGGAAACTGTTCACCCAGTGCGAAGTCACGCAGACCCGGGACGAGGGCATGGGCGCGGCGCTGTTCGGGTACTCGAAGCTGTACGGGAGCGTGCCCGGCGGGCAGGCCCAGTATCTCCGCGTGCCGCATGTGAAGAACACCCATATCAAGGTCCCGGAGGGCCCACCGGACTCACGGTTCGTGTACCTGTCCGACGTGCTGCCGACGGCATGGCAGGCCGTCGAATACGCGAACGTGCCCGACGGTGGCTCCGTCGTCGTTCTCGGGCTGGGGCCGATCGGCGACATGGCCGCACGCATCGCCGCGCACAAGGGTTTTCGTGTCATCGGCGTGGATCTCGTGCCCGAGCGTCTCGCCCGCGCGAAGGCGCGGCAGATCGAGACGGTCGACCTGAACGACGCCGGGGACGAACTCGGCGGCATCATCCGGGACATGACCCACGGCCGCGGTCCCGATTCCGTCATCGACGCCGTCGGCATGGAGGCGCACGGCTCCCCCACCGCGAAACTCCTGCAGCAGGTCACGTCGTTCCTTCCCGACGCCATCGCTGCCCGGCTGATGTCGACGGCGGGAATCGACCGCCTGCACGCCCTGTACTCGGCCATCGACATCGTGCGGCGCGGCGGCACCATCTCGCTCAGCGGGGTGTACGGCGGGATGGCCGACCCGATCCCGATGCTCACGCTGTTCGACAAGCAGATTCAGCTGCACATGGGTCAGGCCAACGTCAAGCGGTGGGCCCCGGACATCCTGCCGCTGCTCACCGACGCCGACCCCCTGGGAGTGGACACGTTCGCCACTCACGAACTGCCCCTGGACCAGGCACCGCACGCGTACGAGATCTTCCAGAAGAAGCAGGACGGCGCGGTGAAGGTCCTCCTGAAGCCGTAACCCCTTCCCGTCGAAAGGAATTACCCATGACATCGGCAGACACACTGCGCGGCCGGAAGGTCGCGATCCTCGCCACCGACGGCGTCGAAGAAGTCGAACTCGTCGAACCCCGCACCGCCGTCGAGAAGGCCGGCGCGCAGGTGCAGCTGATCTCGCTGTCCCCCGGCAAGATCCAGGCGATGAACTCGGATGTGAACGAGGCAGGCACCTATGCCGTCGACGCCGTCGTCGGCGACGTGTCCGCCGGCGACTTCGACGCACTGATCCTGCCGGGCGGCACCACCAACCCCGACCACCTGCGGATGGACGAGGCGGCCGTCGGATTCGTCCGCGACTTCGTCACTTCGGGCAAACCGGTGGGCGTGATCTGCCACGGACCGTGGACGCTCGTCGAGGCCGATGTCGTCCGCGGCCGCACTCTCACGTCGTATCCGAGCGTGCGCACCGACATCCGCAACGCCGGCGGGACCGTCGTCGACGAGGAAGTGGTGGTCGACAACGGATTGGTATCCAGCCGCAATCCGGACGATCTCCCCGCGTTCTGCGCGAAGATCGTCGAGGAATTCGCCGAGGGCCGCCACCCGCAGTGAACCCGACGGGTCTGGTCAGCCGGAATCCGGGACCGTCACCACCACCCGGGTGCCCGATCCGGGCGAGGACGTGACGTCGAAGGTGCCGCCGAGGCTCTCGACCCGCACGATGTGCGACGCCAGTCCGATGTGACCCTGCGCCACCCGTTCCGGGACGACGGCGGGATCGAATCCGGTGCCGTCGTCGGCGACCGTCAGCGTGGTCAGCCCATCGGCGCGGGTGAGTGCGAGTTCGACCGTCGTGGCGCCCGCGTGCTTGGTGACGTTGGTGAGCAGTTCCCGCGCCACCCGGTAGAGCAGCTCCTGGCAGTCGGGGTGACCGACGTCGTCGAGTCTCACCGACATCTCGATCTCCCCGCGCCGGGAGAACAGGTCCGCGAGTTCGCGCAGCGCCGCGGTGAGTCCCAGCTGCGCGAGTACCTGCGGATGCAGGGTGGTGACGGTGGAGCGCAGTTGCGCCGCGGTCTCGCGGAGAGCGGTTTCGGCGGCGTCGAGCTGCGCGTCCGGGTGCCGCTCCAGCGCCTCCTCCACATCCAGCCGGGCTGCGAGGACATTCTGCAGGGGCCCGTCGTGGAGGTGCTCGGCGAGTTGCCGTCGCTCGCGTTCCTCGGCGCCCATCGATTCCGCGATCAGCTGCCTGCGCACGTCCATCAGCGAGATGACCGTCGCGGAACGCCGCACCAGCACGTACGACAACGCCGTTGTCGCGGCCGCGAGCCACAACAGGAAACCGAAGTAGAGGTACACCTCGTCGGGGAAACCCACGAGGTCGTCGCGTTTCGAGTAGACGATCCACACCACCTGATACCCGACGGCGGTGCAGACCCCGACGATCGCCGTCAGCCGCGGCCGGTACTGGAACGCCACCGAGATCGGCAGCAGGAAGAACACCGGCAGCAGCACCGACGTCGCGCCGCCCGACGCGATGCACAATGCCACCACCGCGGAGATGTCCGCGGCGGTGGATACCCAGCCCGCCCACGGACCGACGTCCCGGACGAGGACGAAGATCAGCCAGCCCGCCGAGAGCAGCGCATATCCGATCAGCAGCCCGGCGAACACGTCGGGCTGCCAGTGCGTCACGCTGATCACCGGGCCGAGCAGCGCCATCAGCCCGATCAGCGGTAACCGGAGAATGGCGGTCACCCGGACCGCCTCGGTGGTGTAGCGGCGGACTACGCGACTCTGCGACGTCTCGCGCACGTCACTCCAGCAGACCGCGTCGCATCGCCTCGGCCACGGCGGCCGCGCGGTCGCTCACCCCGAGCTTCTCGTAGAGACGCTGGACGTGGGTCTTGACCGTCGACGGCGCCAGGTACAACTCCCCGGCGATCGTGGGGATGCTCTGGCCGCGTGCGATGAGCGCCAGCACTTCCTTCTCCCGGCCGCTCAGCACCGGCCCGACCGGTTCGCTGCGGCGCCGCACCTCGCCGGCCAGCCCGACGGCGAGGGAGGCGGGCAGGACGTCGCGTCCCTGAGCGCAGTCGAGGACGGCCTTCACGATCTCCGCCCGCGTCGACTCCTTCGGCAGGAACCCCGCCGCCCCCTCCTGCAATGCGTGGTAGACGATCGCGGACTCGTCGTGCGCCGACAGCAGCAGCACCCGGGTGGCGAGTTCGGCACGACGCACGGCCGCCGCCACCTGCGAACCGTCCAGTTCCGGCATCCGGTAGTCGAGGAGCGCGACGTCGGGGGCGAGTTCGCGGATCAGGGCGAGCGCCGCCGCACCGTCGTCCGCCTCGCCGACCACCTCGATGTCGCCGCTCGCGAGGAGGGCACGGACGACACCGTCCCGGAAGATCGGGTGGTCGTCGCCCACCACGACCCGCACGGCGGTCACGGCGCGGTCCGATCCGTGTCGGCTCCGGCGAATTCCATTGCTCACTTTCTCACGAGACCGGGCCCGCGCGGAGCACTTCGCGGCGCCGGTGTCCCCCGATCGGGGGACACCGGATTCATCCCGCCCTCGGTCCTGTCGGTGGACAGACTGCGGCGCGGATTCGCGACATAGTTGGTGCACACCGGAAAACGGGGTGATCGGAAAACGAAAACCCCACGGCCCCAGACGTTCCCCCGAAGAGTCACAACTCAGGAGAAGCCATCATGCGCACCAACGCCCGCCGCCGAATCGCCCTCTTCATCGCACTGCCCGCCACCGCCCTGGCCGTCACCGGATTCGCCGTCGCGGCCGCCGGAGTCGCCACCGCGGGCACGATGCCGACGTCGGGACCGACGATCGCGATGACGATCAGCAACGACACCGACCTGCCGATGGTCCTCGCAGGATCGTCGAACCCGTACGGGCAGTGGATTCAGGCGCCGTCGGACTACCTCGCCCCGCACAGCAGCCAGATCGTGAAGGCGTATTCCAACGACCCGAACGGCGTCGAGGTGGACACCACCTACTCACTGCCCGGTGGTGCCCAGGCCGTGTTCCGCGCCGACAACTACAACAACACGACCGACGTGGACGGGACCCGCATCGACGGCAACTTCGGCCACGGCTACGGCATCAGCAGCTGGATCGACTCGGGCTACCCGAACATGAACGCCGGCTACCACCTGTACGGCCAGCCCTGATCGACGACCACAACCATCCACCGAACACTCCCCGAAAGAGCGAGACCATGATCATGCACGTCACCCCCACCCCCACCCCCACCGTCTCCAAGGCACTGTGGAGCACCGAGGAGATCAAGGCACGACTCGAGCAGATGGACATTCCACGCTCACACACCCGCCGCGGGCCCCGCTGGGGCAGCCGCGACCGATAAGCCGGGGGCTGGGGGGCTGGAGGGCGGGGGATGCGGTGTCGCACTGATCCACTCCGACAGGATCAGTGCGACACCGGTTCCGGTTCACACGGCGGAACGCCCGGTCAGCGCTGGTGCCGTGGCTTCCACACAACGAGTGCGTTGCTCCGCGGGATCGGCACCAGGTCGCGCCGGTAACCGGCGTGGACCTTCGAGATCTCCTCCGCCAGCTCGCGAACCCGGTGTTGCAGAGCCTCCACCTGGTTGGTGAGTTCGATGATCCGCTTGATCCCGGCGAGATTGACACCCTCGTCCTGGGAGAGGCGCTGCACCTCGCGGAGCAAAGCCACATCCCGCGGCGAGTAGCGTCGCCCACCACCGGACGTGCGGTGCGGGGTGACCAGTCCGAGCCGGTCGTAGTTGCGCAACGTCTGGGCGTGCATGCCCGCGAGTTCCGCGGCCACCGAGATCACGAATATCTGGGCATCCGGATCAACGGCGGTTTCGCGTGGATCCCCGGTCGTGTCGCTCATCAGGCACCAGCCCACCCGGCCCTCGGATCGAATCCGCTGGCCTTCTCTGCTTCCAGATAGGTCTTCAGTGCTTCGGTGGCCGGGTCGTCGAGCTTCTGCGGAACCGCGACCTTGACCGTGACCAGCAGGTCACCGGCGCCACCGGCACGCTTGGGGACTCCCCGGCCGCGTACGCGCAGGATCCGGCCGTCGGCCGTGCCCGCCGGAATCTTCACACCGACCCGGCCCTCCAAGGTGGGGACGGAGACAGTGGTTCCGAGCACGAGCTCACCGTAACTGACGGGGACGACGAGGGTGAGGTCGTCGCCGTTGCGGCCGAACACCTTGTCGGGACGCACCCGGACCGTCACGAACAGGTCGCCGGACGGCGCGCCGCGCAGGCCCGCCTCGCCCTGGCCTGCCAGCCGGATCTTCTGTCCGTCACTGACACCCGCGGGGACGCGGACGGTGATGGTGCGGGTCCGGTTGGTGACGCCGTTGCCGTGGCAGACCTCGCACGGCGAGTCGATGATGGATCCGGTGCCGCGGCAGTCGTCGCACGGCTCACTGAACCCGAACGCGCCCTGGTTGCGGCTGACGATCCCGGTCCCGTTGCAGCGCGGGCAGACTCGCGGGCTGGTGCCCGGCTGGGCGCCGCTGCCGTGGCAGGTGGTGCACGGCGAGGGGCTGGTCAGTCGCAGCGGAACCGTGACACCCAGCGTGGCCTCGCGGAATTCGAGGGTCGTCTCCGTCTCGACGTCACTGCCCCGGCGGGGACGGTTGGTAGTGCGGGTCGCGCCGCCGCCACCGCCGCCGGCACCGCGGTTGAACAGGCCGCCGAAGATGTCGCCGAGGCCGCCGTCACCGGCCGCCGCGCCGCCGCCGCCGAACAGGTCGTTGATGTCGAATCCGCCCTGGCCGAAACCGCCGGCTCCGGGGTTGAATCCGCCGCCGCCCTGACCGAAGCCGCCGCTCGCGAACAGCCGCCGCGCCTCGTCGTATTCCTTGCGCTTGGCCGGATCGGACAGCACGGCGTGTGCTTCGCTGACGGACTTGAAACGCTCCTCGGCCTTCGTGTCGCCGGGGTTCGCGTCCGGATGCAGGTCGCGGGCGAGCTTGCGGTACGCCTTCTTGATCTCGTCCGCGGATGCGTTGGACGAGACGCCCAGCTCCTTGTAGAAGTCCTTTTCGATCCACTCCCGCTGGCTCACTGGGCGTCTCCTCCTCTCGCTCTTACTCTTGTTCCGACGCGGCGGGCTTCGCCGCCCCGTCGGGGGTGTTCGCGTCGGCATCGCCGGCGCGGTCGATCACAGCTACCATCGCATGCCGCAGGACGCGATCACCGAATTTGTAGCCCTTTCGCATCACCGTGCCGAGAACGGGGTCGTGACCCTCGCCCTCGTGCTGCACTGCCTCGTGCAGCGCCGGGTCGAATGCGTCGCCCTCGGCACCGAACTCGCTCAGACCGAGCGAGGTGAGGGTGCCGGTGAGCTTGTCCGCCACACCCTTCAGCGGCCCCGAGTCGAGGTCGCCGTGGCTGCGGGCACGGTCGAGGTCGTCCAGCACCGCGATGAGCTCACCGACGACGGACGCTTTCGCGTTCGCGATGTCGGACTGCTTGTCGCGCTGGACGCGGCGACGGTAGTTCGCGTATTCCGCCTGCAGTCGCTGCAGGTCAGCGGTGCGCTCCGCCAACTCGTCCGTCTCCGGTGCCGCCGTCTCCGACAGGGCCCCTTCGTCCACCGAGCCGGGCTGCGGAGCGGCAGCGGCGCCCGCGAGGGGCTCCACTACCGGTTCCGCGTCCCGTGTGAGACCGGTCTCGGGGTCGATCTTCCGCTTGTCCACGAAAGTGACCGGTTCCTGCTCGGTGTTGTCGGACGTCACTTCTTCTCCGCGTCGGACGGCTCGTCCACGACCTCGGCGTCGACGACGTCGTCGGCACCGCTCGCGCCGGAGCCGTCGGTGTTGGCGGCCTCCTCGGCGGCACTGGCCTCGTAGATCGCCTGGCCGAGGGCCTGCGACTCGGTGGCCAGCTTCTCGACCGCGGTCTTGACGGCCGCAATGTCGGTGCCTGCGAGAGCGTCGTTGGCTTCCTTGATGGCAGCCTCGACCTTCTCCTTGACGTCGGCGGGCACCTTGTCCTCGTTGTCCTTGATGAACTTCTCGGTCTGGTGCACCAGCGACTCGGCCTGGTTGCGAACCTCGGCCTCCTCGCGGCGGGCCTTGTCTTCCTCGGCGTGCGCCTCGGCGTCCTTGACCATCCGCTCGATCTCTTCCTTGGACAGACCGGAGCCGTCCTGGATCTTGATCGTGTTTTCCTTGCCCGTGCCCTTGTCCTTGGCGGTCACGTGCACGATGCCGTTGGCGTCGATGTCGAACGTGACCTCGATCTGCGGCACGCCACGCGGGGCGGGCGGCAGGTCGGCCAGCTCGAACGAGCCGAGCAGCTTGTTGTGCGACGCGATTTCGCGCTCACCCTGGAACACCTGGATCTGCACCGAGGGCTGGTTGTCGTCAGCCGTGGTGAAGGTCTCGGACCGCTTGGTCGGGATGGTGGTGTTGCGCTCGATGAGCTTGGTCATCACGCCACCCTTGGTCTCGATGCCGAGGGACAGCGGGGTGACGTCGAGGAGCAGCACGTCCTTGACCTCGCCCTTGAGCACGCCGGCCTGCAGGGCGGCGCCGACGGCGACGACCTCGTCCGGGTTGACGCCCTTGTTGGGCTCACGGCCACCGGTCAGCTCGCGCACCAGGTCGGAGACGGCGGGCATACGGGTGGAACCACCGACGAGCACGACGTGGTCGATGTCCTTGACGGCGATGCCGCTGTCCTTGATCACGGCCTGGAAAGGCGCGCGGGTGCGGTCGAGGAGATCGGACGTGATCTTCTGGAACTCGCTGCGGGACAACTGCTCGTCGAGGAACAGCGGGTTCTTGTCCGCGTCGACGGTGATGTAGGGCAGGTTGATCGACGTGCTCTGCGAGGAGCTCAGTTCGATCTTCGCCTTCTCGGCAGCCTCACGGAGACGCTGCAGGGCCATCTTGTCCTTGGTCAGATCGATGCCGTTCTGAGCCTTGAACTTGTCGACGAGCCACGTGACGATGCGCTCGTCCCAGTCGTCACCACCGAGGTGGTTGTCGCCGGACGTGGCGCGGACCTCGACGACGCCGTCGCCGATTTCGAGCAGCGAGACGTCGAACGTGCCGCCACCGAGGTCGAAGACCAGGATGGTCTGTTCCTTGTCGCCCTTGTCGAGGCCGTAGGCCAGTGCGGCCGCGGTGGGCTCGTTGACGATGCGCAGGACGTTGAGGCCGGCGATCTGGCCGGCTTCCTTCGTCGCCTGACGCTGGGCGTCCTCGAAGTACGCGGGGACGGTGATCACGGCGTCCGTGATGTCCTCACCCAGGTAGGCCTCGGCGTCGCGCTTCAGCTTCATGAGCGTGCGCGCGCTGATCTCCTGCGGCGTGTACTTCTTGCCGTCGATCTCCACGTTCCAGTCGGTGCCGATGTGGCGCTTGACGGAGCGGATGGTGCGGTCGACGTTGGTGACGGCCTGGTTCTTGGCGGGCTGGCCGACCAGCACCTCACCGTTCTTGGCGAAGGCGACGATCGACGGGGTGGTGCGTGAACCTTCGGCGTTGGCGACCACTACGGGCTCGCCGCCTTCCAGCACAGACACGACCGAGTTCGTTGTACCGAGGTCGATACCGACGGCACGAGCCATAGTGTTCCTCACTTCCGTTTTGCAGTCCTGTGGGCAGGTTGTTCAGTACTGAACTGCGATGTTGGCGCTTAGTGAGCGCCCTCCGCTCAAGTTTGCACTCCGACACCGTCGGGAGTCAATTCGAACTTGAGTCGAGCACGCTCAATCTTGTCGTAGGGCTCAAAGGAGGAGTGAGGAGATTTGTTCCCGGCCGCCCGGATTTTCTTTCGGCGCCGCCGGCGCGGTCCCGTGCGCGTCGGCCAATCTACCGGCGACCGCTCGATAGGATCGCAGCGTGACGACACCCGAACAGCCGCCACGCCGGCCGGCACCGCCGCGACCCGTACCGCCGCGCCCGGAGTTCGCGGTCACCCCGCTGCGCGCCGCCCCCACCGACGCCACCCCGAAGGCCGTCGCGGTGTCGCTGTCCGCCTGGGTGGGATCGTTCGTCGTTCTCGCCGGCATCGCCGGGGCCGTCGCCCTCGACCTCGGCGCGGTCCGCGACGCCCTCGAGGCGTCGGTGGCCGCGGACAATCCCGGCGACTCGGCGACGGACATCACCGACACGGTGAACCTGACGCTGATCGGCAGCGGCGCCATCGCGGTCGTGCTGATCCTGCTCGGACTGCTGGGGATTCAACTGCTGCGCGCGCGGAAGACGGCGGGGCGGATCACCCTCGCCGTCGTCGGCGTCCTCAGCGCCGCGGGCGGGGTGGGCCTGTGGATGCTGCTGTCCGACGCCGGCGACGCGACCGCGGGTGTGCTGCAGTGGGCGCCGCTCGCCTACAGCGCCCTCGTCGTGGTGGGAGTGCTCGCGCTGTTCGCTCCCGGTGTGTCGCCGTGGCTGCGCCCGAGTCGCTGACTCGGCCGGCGCTTTTCTTACTCCACACAGGACACCCAGCCGAGCGACACCCCGAAAAGCCCTTCCTAATGAGGACCGTTTCTGACCTCAATCGCTTCTATCGTTCTTCTCATGACCACTTCGCAGAATTCCCCGGCCACCGGCGAACGCGCCGACCTCCTCCAGATCCTGCAGGAGCAGCGCGCCACCCTGCTGATCACGATCCGCGGCATCGACGACGAACAGGCACGGAAGCGCTCGACCGTCAGCGACCTGACGCTCGGGGGTCTGATCAAGCACGTGTCCCAGACGGAAAAGCACTGGATCGAAACCATTCTCGAACCCGACGAGAACGCGGAGTTCGACATGGAGTGGTCGATGCAGCAGTACTACATGCGGGACGACGAAACCCTCGAGGGACTGCTGGCCGAGTACGCCGAGGTGGCCCGCGCGACGGAGGCCGCCGTGGCCGGACTCGACGACCTGGACGTGCTCGTTCCGCTGCCCACCGCCCCCTGGGCGCCGGAGCGGCAGTGGTGGACCGTCCGCCGCACCCTGCTGCACATCATCCGGGAGACCAGCCACCACGCCGGTCACGCCGACATCATCCGGGAATCCCTCGACGGCGGAAACACCACCAGGCAGATGGGCGCCGACGCGGGCATGGAGTTCTGACCCACCCGACGGCACAGACGAAAACACCTCACCGGCTTCGGGTTCCGGTGAGGTGTTTCTCGTCTCGGTGTGTGGCTACGTCTCCTCGGTCACGGACAGCACCACCACGTCGTCGGGGAAGGACGCGGGCGTCTGCAGGCCCACGACGGCGAGGGCCCGTCCCGTCATCGAGACGCCGGGAACCTCGCTGCCCGCCGACAGTCCGTCGGCTCGGCCGCCGCCGGGCAGGGTGGTGACGGCCGGGTGAGGCTGCGGCGGCACGTTGAACCAGGCGGGCGGTTTCAGGCCCTCGTCCGGTTCACCGGCGAAGACTGGCCGCACGCGGTACCGCCGGTCCGGGTCGAGCCCGGGCAGCGTGAACCGGCCGCGCGGCGACACGTCGGACCGCCCCACGTACGCGAGGAAGAACAGTGCCTCCGCGCGGTCGTCGGCGACGGCACCGTAGACCAGCAGGGTGGGGTCGATCTCGTCGGCGCGCACCATCGTTCCCGTGTGCAGCAGTTCCCGGTGCCGCTTGTACAGGTCGATCCACACGGCGAGCTGTGCGTTCTCGTCGTCGGTGGCGGTCGCGAGATCCCACTCGATCCCGAGGTGCCCGTACAGCGCCGTCCCCGCCCGGAACGACAGCCGGTGGTACCGGCCCGTCGTGTGGGAGATCCCCGACGCGATGTGCGAGCCGAGCAGTTCGGGGGGAAGCAGTTGCATCGTCCACCGGTTCATCTGCTGGCGTTCGAGCGGATCGATGCAGTCCGAGACCCAGATGCGGTCGGTGCGGTCGAGGATGCCGAGGTCGACCCGCGCGCCACCCGAGGAGCAGGATTCGATCTCCAGTCCGGGGAACCGGCGCTTCAGCTCGTCCATCAGCCGGTACGTCGCGAGCGTCTGGTCGTGGACCCCGGCACGCCCGTGCGGGGCGGTGCCCGCGTCGATCAGGTCGCGGTTGTGGTCCCACTTGATGTAGGCGATGTCGTACTCGCCGAGAATCGCGGACATCCGCTCGAGGATGTGGTCGTACGCCTCGGGGATCCCCAGGTTGAGCACCTGCTGGTTCCGGGACGGCACCGGCGTGCGCCCGCCTGTCGCCATGACCCATTCGGGATGTTCCCGCGCGAGATCGGAATCGAAGTTGATCATCTCCGGTTCGAACCAAAGGCCGAACTCCATGCCGAGCGAGCGCACATGATCGATGATCGGGTGCAGTCCGTCCGGCCACACCGTCTCGTCGACGTGCCAATCCCCCAGCCCCGCCAGATCGTTGCGCCGGTACCGGAACCAGCCGTCGTCGAGCACGTAACGCTCGACGCCGAGCTTGGCCGCTCGATCCGCCAGGTCCTTCAACCGGGCGAGGTCGTGATCGAAGTAGACGGCCTCCCACACGTTGATCGTGACCGGGCGCGCGCGCCGCGGGTGGGTGGGCCGCGACCGGAGATGGTCGTGGAAGCGGTGGGCCTGGGCGTCGAGCCCGTCACCGTAGGCGCCGTAGATCCAGGGGGTTTCGTAGCTTTCGCCGTCGGACAGCCGAATCTCGCCCGGCAGCAGCAGTTCTCCGCCGCCGACCACCTGGAAACCGGTGAAGAGCCGCTCGGCGTAGTGGCGATGGTTGCCGCTGAACCCGACATGGGTGCCCCACACCTCACCGCGGCCGAAACCGAAACCGGGCACGCCGACGGAGAGCACCGTTGCCGCGTCCGGGCCGGTGCGCCCCTTCCGCCCTTCGCGTTCGTGGATCCCGACGGTGAGTTCGCGGCGCTGCGGGGTCCGTTCCTTCCCCCACCGGCCTGCGAAGTCGAGGATCTCCCGGGCCTGCGGCGGGACCGGGAACGCGAGCTGGAGGTCGTCGAGAACGTAGAAGGAGCTGCCCGTGTTGGTGACCTCGGCGCGCGCCCGCAGGAGACCACTCGGCCGCAGCTCGATGTCGAGGGTCAGCCCGAGTTCGGCGATGGCGTCGTGCGCCGAGACCCGGACGGTGCCCGCACCGGCCGAGACGAGTTCCGCGTCCGGGGACGGCCGGTGTTCGGCCCCGTCGACGGTCAGCGCGGTGGTCGTGAACAGCGGCGACCAGTCGGTGCCGTCCCGATGGCCCGCGATCCCTGGTTTTCCCACCCATCCGGTGTGGTGTTCCGGGAGGATCGACAGTCGCACCGGAAGATCGACGACATTTCCCGCAAGGGGCTCGATGTTCGCCTGCGCCAGGGCCACGGCATCGCCGACGTTCAGGTCGCCGAGCGCCGCACCCCAGTGCACGACCGCCGGCAACCGGCCCCCGGTGACGTCGAGCACGACGGACACGCCGCCGGCGGTGAGGTGAACGTATGCGTGCGGTGAGGCGGTGTCGCTCACTTGTTGGCTCCCATCGTGAGTCCGGAAACGAAATGTCGCTGCAGCGCGACGAATACGAGCACCGTCGGCAACGCGACGAGCACCGATCCGGCGGCGAGCAGGTTGGTGTCGGTGAAGAAGCTGCCCTGCAGGTTCTGCAGGGCGGTGGTGACCGGCAGCTTGTCGCCGCTGACCATCAACGCGAGGGCCCAGAAGAAATCATTGTAAATCCAGGTGATCATGAGCGTCGCGAGCGCGGCCAGCGCCGGACGGCACAGCGGCAGCACCACCTGCCAGTACTGGCGGAACAGGCCGGCGCCGTCGACCGTCGCGGCCTCGAGCAGTTCGGGGGGAACGGTCTTCATGTAGTTGCTCAGCACGAACACGCAGAAGCCGGTCTGAAATGCGACGTGCACCAGGATCAGTCCCCAGTAGCTGTCGTAAAGAGAACCCGACGAACTCATCCAGTACGGCAGCGGAATCGCGTTGTACAGACGGAACAACGGGGTCAGCAGCGTCTGCTGCGGCAGCAGGTTGCCTGCGATGAACACCGCCAGCATGATCACGTTCAACTTCCACGGGAACCGGGCGAGCACGAACGCCGCCATCGACCCGATGAACAGGATCAGCAGCACCGCCGGGATGGTGATGATCATCGAGTTGAGGAAGTAGTGCGGGATTCCGCCGACCTCCCACGACTCGGTGTAATTGCTCAGCGTGAAGCCGCCTACGGACAGGTAGCCGTGGGTGAGGACGTAGTCGTAGTCGCGGAACGAGTTGTAGAGCGCCCACAGCAGCGGGAAGATCCACAGCAACGCGAGCGCGGTGAGCAGGAGGTACATCGCCGCGTGCGCGGCACTGAGCCGGCGCCGGTTGGCCACCGCGGCCCTGTTGCGGGGCCCGGTCCGATCGGCGGGCGCACTGCGGTCGGCGAGGGGTGTCGTCATGGTCATCAGTCGTCGCTCCGCATCACGATCCAGAGATAGAGGGCAATGAACACCAGCGAGATCACGAGCATGATCGTCGCCAGGGCCGAACCGAATCCGACGCGGCCCGCTTCACCCACGACGTTCGCGGTGACGAGGGCGGAGATCAGTTCGAGTCCGTTGCGGCCCTTGTTGATCACCCACACGAGGTCGAAGGCGCGCAGGGCCTCGATGACGGTGATGACGATGATCAGCAGGTTGGTGGGTTTCATCAGGGGGAACACGATCCGGAAGAACGTGCGGATCGGCCCGGCACCGTCCATCAGGGCGGCTTCGCGCACCGACGGGTCGATGGCCTTGAGACCGGCCAAGTACAACAGCATGATGTAGCCGGTGTGCCGCCAGCTCGCGGCGACCATGACGGCCCAGATGTTGACGTCCGGGTTGCCGAGCCAGTCGACGTCCGTGCCGAGGATGGTGTTGAGCACGCCGCCGTCGGTGGAGTAGATCAGCTGCCACACGAACCCGACGAGGGCCATCGACAGCACCACGGGGATGTAGAAGATGCTCTGGTACAGCCGGCTTCCCTTCAGGCCCCGGTCGAGCAACACGGCGAGGAAGATGCCGAGGATCGTCGGGAAGACGAAGAGGAACGCCAGCCACAGGACGTTGTTGTGGAGCGCCTGCTGGAACGGCGGGTACGCCTGGACGGCGTCGACGTAGTTCTGCGGGCCGATCCACTCGATGCTCGATGTGCCGCCGATGCCGTCCCAGCGGGCGAACGACAGGATCACCGTGAAGACGGTGGGAATCCACACCAGCCCGATCACGATCGCGGCGGGCAGCCCGAGCATGACGGCGATGGTCCACCGGTCGCCGCGGCTGCGCCGGATCTTCGGCGCCGGGATCCTGGGTTCGGTTCCGGCCTGGGGAGGAACTGTGCTGGTCATGAATTCACCTGACCTGTCGGGACCGTGATGGCGGTCGTTGTCTTCTCGTGTGCGCTCATTGCCCGAACACCGCCGCCTTCTGCCGCTCGATGCTCCGGACCAAGCCGTCCACGTCGTTCGGGTTGCCGAGGAACTGCTGCATCGCGGGGATCATCACGACGGACGCGAAATCGGGGCGGGTGTCCCGGTCGAGGAACTGGGTGATGGACCCCGCACCCTGGACGAGGGCAGCCGACTTCTGCACGAGCGGAGGGAAACTCGACAGGTCGGCGTCGCGGTGCGCCGGGATCGCCTGGGGGTCCTGCTTCGCGTACGCGACGGCGGCGTCGGCGTTCGTGAGGAAGGAGAGGAACTGCTGCGCCCCGTCGGGATTCCGCGGATCCTTGCGCATCATGAATCCGTCCATCGGCGCCTCCACCGCCGACGTGCCGACCGCGGAGTCGAGTTCGGGGAACGCGAAGAAGTCCAGATCCTCGCGGTCGGGGCCCGCCGGGAAACTCTGCGCGACGAACATGCCGGCCACCAGCATCCCGACCTCCTTGTTGAGGAGCGCCTGCTGCGCCTCGGACATCTTGCGGCCCAGCGGTTGCGGCTGATGGAACGGAAGGATCTCGCGCCAGGTGTCGAACACCGACCGGACGCGGTTGTCGGTCCAGCTCACGTCGCCCGCGAGGAGGGAGCGGTGGAAGTCGACGCCGTTGAGGCGCAGATCGAGATAGTCGAACGTGCCGAACGGCGACCAGCCGTCCCGGACCCCGAAACCGATGGGGGTGAGCCCGTCCGACTGCATGCGTTTCGACAGGGCCACCCATTCGTCGAACGTCTTCGGCGGCGCGTAACCGCGTTGCTGCCAGAGGCTGGGGCGGTAGAACACGGCCCACGGGTAGTAGAAGAACGGGATCAGGTACTGCTTGCCGTCGGTGCCGGTGGACGCCTCGCGGAAGCTGTCGCTGAAGCCGCTGCCGTGCGTTTGCCACACCGGGCTGACGTCGTCGACGAGGCCCTTGTCGGCGAAATACCTCATCCGGTATCCCGACATCCAGGTGAAGACGTCGTCCGGGGTGCCCTGCAGGTAGTTGTTGACGTTCTCCTGGAACGACGTGGAGTCGACGGAGTTGATGCGCACGGCGCCGCCGGTCTGCTGCTGGAACATCCCGACGACGTCCTGCACGCCGAGTTTGGCGTTCTTGTCCGACAGCCGCGATCCGAGGGTGATCACGTGGGGGTCGACGCCGCTGGTGCACCCGGACAGCAGGCCGGCCGTCGACAGGGCGCCCGCGGCGCCGAGCGCGGCCTTGAGAAAGGTGCGCCGGGAGGGTTGCCACGGGTGCGGCAGCTCGTTTCGGTTCATGGTGCCCTTTTCGCTCGAGTAGCGGGGTGGGGCGGAGTCGCTCACCATCCGAATCGAAATCGAACAAACTCGATCACATTTCGCTGATGTCGCCTCACGCCGTTACGTGATGCAGGTTACAAAACCACGCCTTGTCACGCGTTGTCAACCGCTACACAGCGCGTTTACCTGCGTAAGTGCATAAATGTTCATTCGTGTTGACTTTTGAGCAGCGATCGGACAGATTGTGAGCATGCACACAGCGAGCGATTCCGGCGGGCGGCACCTGCGGTGGCCGACCCGGGGCATTTCCTTCGGCGGTGACTACAACCCCGAGCAGTGGCCGGAAGAGGTCTGGCAGCACGACGTCGAACTCATGCGCGAGGCGGGCGTCGACTTCGCGACCGTCGGCGTCTTCTCCTGGGCGCGACTGCAGCCCACCCCCTCCACCTGGGACTTCGGCTGGCTCGACCGCGTCCTCGACCTCCTGCACGACGGCGGCGTCCGCGTCGACCTGGCCACCGCGACCGCGTCCCCACCCCCCTGGCTCACGGCGGCGCATCCCGAGATCCGGCCCGTGGACGAACGCGGTTACCGGTACGAGATCGGCAGCAGGCAGACGTGGAGCCCGAGTTCGCCGATCTACCGCGACCACTCCCTCGCCCTCGTCGAGAAGATGGCCACCCGCTACGGCGACCACCCCGCACTCGCTCTCTGGCACGTGTCGAACGAACTCGGCTGCCACAACTCGCGCTGCTACTCCCCCGACAGCGCGCGGGCGTTCCGGCGGTGGCTGCAGCGTCGCTACGGCGACCTCACCGAACTCAACCGGGTATGGGGCACGACGTTCTGGAGCCAGCACTACAGCGCGTGGGACGAGGTGGTGCCGCCTGCCGCGAGCACGACGTTCGGTAACCCCACCCATCTGCTGGACTGGCGCCGCTTCTGCTCCGACGCGCTCCTCGACCAGTACCTCGCGGAGCGGGAGGTGTTGCGGCGCATCACCCCCGAGGTCCCGGTGACGACGAACTTCATGGTGGGCATGGGCTCGCCGCTGTCCCTCGCCGGCGACATGAACTACGCGCAGTGGGCGCCGGAACAGGACCTCGTCTCCACCGACCACTATCTGGTCGGACCCGCGACCGGTGACGGCGCCGCCCACCACCGGCTGTCGTTCTCCGCCGACCTCACCCGCGGCATCGCCGGTTCCGAGCCGTGGCTGCTGATGGAGCACTCGACGAGTGCCGTCAACTGGCAGCCGGTCAACCGGGCGAAGGCGCCCGGCGAGATGCTGCGCAACTCCCTCGCCCACGTCGCTCGCGGCGCGGACGGTGTCGCGTTCTTCCAGTTCCGCGCGTCGCAGGCCGGGGCCGAGAAGTTCCACTCCGCGCTGGTGCCGCACGCGGGCACCGACTCCGCCCGGTGGCGTGAAGTCGTCCAACTCGGGGCGGTGCTGCAGCGGCTGGAGCCGGTCCGCGGCAGCCGCGTCGAGGCCCCGGTCGGCATCCTGTTCGACTGGGAGTCGCAGTGGGCGTGCGAGCAGGACGGGCACCCGTCGCGGTTGATGCAGCCGATGACGATCGCCGAGCGGATGCACCGCGCGTTCGCCGGGGTGACCTGCGACGTCGTTCCCCCGGACGCCGACCTCGGCCGGTACTCGGTGCTGGTCGTGCCCGCGATGTATCTGTGCAGCGACGAGGAGGCGGACCGCATCGCCGCGGCGGCCCGCGCAGGCGCGCAGGTACTGGTGACGGCGTTCTCCGGGATCGCGGACCGCGACGACCACGTCCGGCTCGGCGGCTACCCGGGGGCGTTCGGAGACCTGCTCGGCGTCCGGACCGAGGAGTTCTTCCCACTCGGCGCCGACGAGACGGTCGCCCTCGACGACGGCACGTCGGCCCGCGTCTGGACCGAATACCTCACGGTCGCCGGGGACGTGGACGTCCTCGCCCGCCACACCGAGGGACACCTGCAGGGCGTGCCCGCCGTCACCCGGCGTCCCGTCGGCGACGGCGCCGCGTGGTATCTCGCGACCGTCCCCGACACGCGGGGCCTGGAGCGGCTCGCCGAGACGGTCTGCGCCGCAGCCGGTCTCGACCTGCACGCTGGGGGGAACTCCGACGTCGAGATCGTACGCAGGCGGGGCGAGAACGGGTCGTGGCTGTTCGTCCTCAATCACACGAACGAGAAGGTGACCGTCGACGTCTCGGGCACCGACCTCGTGACTGAACGGGTGTTCGACGGACCGCTCACGCTGGAACCGGGCAACTGTGCTGTGATTCGCGAAGACAGCGCCGGCACCGGCGCCCCGACACGGAAGGCGGACGCATGATGCTCGCTCGTCAGCGCCAGCAGGTGATCCTCGACGAGGTCACCACGCACGGCGCGGTGAAGGTCGTCGACCTCGGTGTGACGCTCGGGGTCTCCGACATGACCATCCGGCGCGACATCAACGAACTCGTCGAGCAGGGTCTCGTCGAGCGGGTGCACGGCGGGGTGACGCTGCCGCGCTCGGCGAGCGTCCACGAACCGGGGTTCTCGGCGAAGTCCGAACTCGACCGGGAGGCCAAGCGGGCCATCGCCCGCGCCGCCGCCAGGCTGGTGCGGCCGGGCACGTCGGTCGGCATCTCCGGCGGCACCACCACGCACGCCCTCGCCCGCGAACTCCTCGACGTCCCCGACATCACCGTCGTCACCAACTCGCTGCCCGTCGCCGACGCCTTCCACGAGGGCGGCCGCGACGACCAGACCATCCTCCTCACCGGCGGTCAGCGCACCCCGTCGTTCGCCCTGGTCGGACCGCTCACGGTCGCCGCCCTGCGCGGCATCCACGTGGACATGCTGTTCCTCGGCACGCACGGCATGGGGATCGACTCGGGGCTGACCTGCCCCAATCTGATGGAAGCCCAGACCAATCAGGCGCTCGTCGCGTCGTCGCGGCGCGTCGTGGTGCTCGCCGACCACACGAAGTGGGGGGTGACCGCGCTGGCCAACACGATCCCGCTGTCCGACGTCGACATCCTCATCACCGACGCCGGGCTCGAGCGCACCGCCCAGGAAGCCCTCGCCGACCACGTCGGCGATCTCGTGGTCACACGGGAGAACGCGGAAGGACATATCGATGACCGTGCGTGACGAACAGGAGGCGCTGGAGGCCCCCACGCGCGTCCGGATGCGCAAGACCCGGACGACGCTCGCGGACGGCCGCGAACTCCTCTACTTCGACGACTCCGAGCCATACGTGTCGGGCGGCGCCACCCGGGAACTGGTGGATTCGCGTCCGCTGCCGCCCGCGGTGTCGCTGTCGCAGATGCGTTTCGACGTGCTCACCGGGGAGTGGGTGGTCATCGCCGCGCAGCGGATGGACCGCACGTTCCTGCCGCCGCCGGACGCGTCGCCGCTCGCGCCGAGCCGGCCGGGCAAGGCGCCCACCGAGATTCCGGCCGACGACTACGACGTGGTGGTGTTCGAGAACCGCTTCCCCTCGCTGGCCACGGCCGCCGCGGAGCAGGACCTCCCGGACTGCGTCGACGGCGAGGCGCTGTGGCCGCTGGCACCGGGAGCAGGCAGGTGCGAGGTGGTCTGCTTCACCAGCAACCCGGATGCCGCGTTCTCCACTCTGAGCATCGACCGGGTCCGCACCGTCGTCGACGTCTGGGCCGACCGCACCGCCGAACTGTCGGCGCTGCCGGGGGTGCGGCAGGTGTTCTGCTTCGAGAACCGGGGCAAGGAAATCGGTGTCACTCTCACCCATCCGCACGGGCAAATCTACGCCTACCCGTATCTGCCGCCGCGCACGGACGCGCTGATCCGGCGTTCCCGCGAGCACTTCGAGAGCACCGGGCGGTTGCTGCTCGCCGACGTCCTCGACGCCGAACGCCGCTCCGGCAGACGGGTGGTGCTGGCCGGCGAACACTGGACCGCGTACGTTCCGGCCGCCTCGCGCTGGCCGCTGGAGGTGCACCTCGCACCGCACCGCGACGTCCGCGACCTCGCCGAACTGACCGACGACGAACGCGACGAACTCGCGCAGGTGTATCTCGAACTGCTGCGGCGGGTCGACCGCTTCTTCGACGGCGTCGACGCCGTGCCCTACATCGCGGCGTGGCACCAGGCACCCGTCGGCGAGGACCGCCCGCTCGGACGGCTGCACCTGCAACTGTTCTCGATGATGCGATCACCAGGCCGGATGAAGTACCTGGCCGGCTCGGAATCCGGGATGGGTGCGTGGGTCAACGACACCACGCCCGAGCGCATCGCCGACCGGCTACGGGAGGTGGCGTCGTGAATGCCGCACAGTGGGTGACCCCCGCCGAAGAGCACACGGTCGCAGGCACCGCGGAGGCGTTGTTCCGCACCACGTTCGGCGGCGACGCGGACGGTGTCTGGGCGGCGCCCGGCCGCGTCAACCTCATCGGCGAGCACGTCGACTACGCCGGCGGACTGGTCCTGCCGTTCGCCCTCCCCTACGTCACCGTCGTCGCCGTCCGCGTACGGGACGACGGGATCCTGCACGCCCTGTCCACCCACACCGGCGAGTCCTGGCAGGGTGCGCTCGCAGACGTCGCCCCGGGCCCCCCGTCCGGCTGGGCCGCGTACGTCGCCGGGGTGGTGTGGGCGCTGCGCCGATCCGGACATCTCACGGCCGGAACAGGTTTCGATGTGGCAGTGCATTCGACGGTCCCGGTCGGCTCCGGGCTGTCGAGTTCGGCCGCGCTCGAGTGCGCGTTCGCGCTCGCCGTCGCCGACCTCGCCGGGCTGCCCACGGACGAGTCCGGCCGCCGGCCGCTGATCGACGCGTCCATCCGCGCGGAGAACGAGATCGCCGGGGCGTCCACCGGCGGCATGGACCAGTCGGTCGCGATGCTCGCCCGCCCCGGCCACGCCCTGCTCCTCGACTGCCGGGACGGGACGAGCAGGCACGTCCCGCTCGACTTCGGCTCCGCGGGCGCCCGGCTGGTGGTCGTCGACACCAACGCGCCGCACCGGCTGGTCGACGGCCAGTACGGCAACCGGCGCGCCGCCGTCGAGAAGGCGTGCGCCGACCTCGGTGTCGCCACCCTGCGCGACGTCGCCGACCCCGACGCGGCCGTCGCGGCGCTGAGTTCCCCTGCGGCGCAGCGGGCCCGGCACGTGCTCGGCGAGATCGGCCGCGTCCGGGAGGTCGCCGATCTGCTCGACCGCGGCCGGATCGCCGACCTCGGCGACGCCCTCAACCGCTCGCACGCCTCCCTGCGCGACGACTACGAGGTCAGTTCCGTCGAACTCGACTCCGCCGTCGACGCCGCGGTCGAGGCCGGCGCCTGGGGAGCACGGATGACCGGCGGCGGCTTCGGCGGTTCCGCGATCGCGCTCGTCCCCCTCGACCGGGTCGACGCCGTCACCGAGAACATCGTCCGCCGCGCCGAATCCGCGTCCCTGCCCACACCGCAGTTCCTGTCCGCCGAGCCGTCGGGCTCGGCCCACCGACTCTGAATTTCCCCACCGATTTCTCGAACAACCGATTTCTCGAACTGCGAGGAGAAGACCATGGCACGAGTCACGTATGACGCGGCGACCAAGATGTACCCCGGCTCGGACGTGCCGGCAGTGGATTCGCTGAACCTCGACATCGAGGACGGCGAATTCCTCGTCCTCGTCGGCCCGTCCGGCTGCGGCAAGTCGACGTCGTTGCGGATGCTCGCCGGTCTCGAAGACGTCGACTACGGCGCCATCCGCATCGGCGAACGCGACGTCACCGCGCTCGCCCCGAAGGAACGGGACATCGCGATGGTGTTCCAGAACTACGCGCTGTACCCCCACATGACGGTCGCGAAGAATATGGGCTTCGCCCTCGAGATCGCCGGCATGGACAAGAGCGAGATCGGGCGCCGCGTCGAGGAGGCCGCGAAGATCCTCGACCTCGGCGACTACCTGAACCGCAAACCGAAGGCACTGTCCGGTGGGCAGCGGCAGCGGGTCGCGATGGGCCGGGCGATCGTCCGCAACCCGCAGGTGTTCCTCATGGACGAACCGCTGAGCAACCTCGACGCGAAACTCCGGGTGCAGACCCGCACCCAGATCTCGCTGCTGCAGCGCCGACTGGCCACCACCACCGTCTACGTCACCCACGACCAGGTGGAAGCAATGACGATGGGCGACCGCGTCGCCGTCATGAAGGCGGGCGTCCTGCAGCAATGTGCGAGCCCGAAGACCCTGTACGAGAAGCCGGTCAACAGTTTCGTCGCCGGGTTCATCGGGTCACCGGCCATGAACCTGTTCGAGGTGGACGTCGTGCACGGCGACGCCCGGATCGGCTCGCTGTCGACGCCGATCGAGCGGTCGGTGCTGGGCGCCCTGGACACCGGCCGGGTCGTCGTCGGTGTCCGCCCGGAGGCGTGGACCGTGTCCGATCAGGGCACCGCCGTGAAGGTCGACGTGGTCGAGGAACTCGGCGCCGACGCCTACATCTACGGACGCCTCGTCCGCGACGGCGACCTCGGCGGCCACGACATCGTCGCCCGGGTCAGCGACTCCGCCTCCCCGGCCAAGGGCGACGTGATCCGGCTGGCACCGGATCCGGCCCGCCTGCACTACTTCTCGCCCACCACCGGCGCCCGGCTCGGCGACTGAAACGGAAGGAGAACGGTGAAACTTCTCGTCACCGGCGGCGCCGGGTACGTCGGCAGCGTTTGCGCGCAGCGACTACTCGAGTGCGGCCACACGGTCGTCATCGTCGACGACCTGTCGACCGGCAACGCCGACGCGGTGCCTGCAGGAGCGGAATTCGTCGAGGACGACGTCGCGAGCGCAGCCCACCGGGTTCTCGGCGCCGAAGATATCGACGGCGTGCTGCATTTCGCCGCCCGCTCCCTCGTCGGCGAGTCGGTGGAGACACCGGAAACGTACTGGCAGGCCAACGTCGTCAAGACCCTGACGCTGCTGGAGGCGATGCGCTCCTCCGGTACAGCCCGGCTGGTGTTCTCCTCGACGGCGGCGACGTACGGTTCCCCGGATTCTGTGCCGATCACCGAGGACGCACCCACCCGGCCGACCAACCCGTACGGCGCCACCAAACTGGCGATCGACCACGCGATCACGTCGTACGCGCACGCCCACGGGCTGGCGGCGTGCAGCCTCCGGTATTTCAACGTCGCAGGCGCGTACGCCGGGCTCGGCGAGAACCGGGCCGTGGAGACACACCTGATCCCGCTGGTGCTGCAGGTCGCGGCCGGGCACCGCGACGAGATCTCGGTGTTCGGCACCGACTGGCCCACCCCCGACGGCACCGCCGTCCGCGACTACATCCACATCCGCGACCTGGCCGAGGCGCACGTCCTCGCTCTCGAATTCTCGCGGCCCGGAACGCACCGGATCTACAACCTCGGCACCGGCACCGGGTTCAGTGTGCGGGAGGTGATCGCGTCCTGCGAACGCGTCACCGGGCGGTCCGTCGCCACCCGGGACGCCCTGCGCCGCGCCGGGGATCCGGCCGTACTCGTCGCGTCCGGCGCCCGGGTGCAGGCCGAACTGGGCTGGCAGCCACGGCACACCGATCTCGACGAGATCGTGGCCGATGCCTGGGCGTATCTGCAGTCGCCGGCCGGGCGGCGGCGCTACCGTGGTTCGGTGCGGTCGTGACGGCTGTGCCGCGAGAAGGAGGCTGCTGTGGACGACGCCGATTCCACGAGGCAGAGGCGGATCGTGGAGGTCCTCGTCGAGGCCTTCGCCGACCTGATGGAGGCGGATCCGAGCGCGTTCCGCACGAAGTTCCGGAAGATGGCCGCCAACCCGTTCGCGTTCTACCGGGGCAGCGCGTGCTTGTTCTACGACGATCTGCGTGACTTCGACGATCCGTGGGCGGACGAGCGCACCGGCCGCGTGTGGATTCACGGCGATCTGCATCTGGAGAATTTCGGCACGTACATGAACTCGGAGGGCACGCTCGTCTTCGACGTCAACGATTTCGACGAGGCGTACGTGGGGCACTTCAGCTGGGATCTGCGGCGCTTCGTCGCGAGTCTGGCGTTGATGGGCTGGCAGAAGGCGCTCCCCGAGAGTGATGTCCGGGAACTCGCCGAGACGTATCTGCGCAGTTACGTCGAGCAGGTCCTGCAGTATGCGCGGGAGGAGGCGGACGAGGCGTATGCGCTGCGCCTGGACAATTCGCGCGGCGCCATTCACGACCTCCTGCTGAGCGCGCGCCTCGCCACCCGGGTGAGCCTGCTCGAATCGGTGACGGTGCTCGAGGACTACGACCGGCACTTCCGCCGCGGCCGCGGGGTCCGCGAACTGGAGGAGGCGGAACGCACCACGGTCTGCGAGGCGGTGGAGACGTACGTCGAGAGGATCCCCCGCAGCAAGCGGTCCTCACGCCCGGTGTTCTACAGCATCAAGGACGTGGTGGGCCGGAAGGGCTTCGGGATCGGCAGCGCCGGCCTGCCCGCGTACAACGTGCTCATCGAAGGGGCGTCCCAGGCGCTCGAGAACGACATCGTGCTGTCTCTCAAGCAGGGCAACGTCGCCGCTCCGAGCCGGATCGTCGACGAACCCGGTGTGCGCGAGTACTTCGAGCACGAGGGCCACCGCACCGCGGTGAGTCAGCGCGCCCTGCAGGTCCACACGGATCCACTGCTCGGTTACACGGAGATCGACGGCAGCGGCTTCGTCGTCGCCGAACTCTCTCCGTACGAACTGGACCTCGACTGGTCCGACCTCACCGAACCGGAGGACATCGCGCCGCTGCTCGAGGACCTCGGCCGGGCGACGGCGAAGGTGCACTGCGTCTCCGACGAGGACAGCGACCAGACCCTGGTGACGTTCCAGACCGAGGACGCGATCCAGAACGTCGTCGACGGCAGGCTGGACGAGTTCGTCGGCGAGATCGTCGACTTCGGCATCGCCTACGCCGAGGTCAGCCGCAAGGATCACCAACTGTTCGTGGACGCGTTCCGGGAGGGCGAAATCGCGGGCGTGTCCGCGACGTAGCTCGGCTACCAGGTTGTGCGCCAGTGCTCCGCCGTTCACGGCGGGGGTGAAGGCGCACGGGAGGGCCCCTTCAGGCCCGAGCGCGTCCTGGCTAGGCGGGCCGGTGCTGCTGCTCGATGTATTGGCGAAGGATGGAGATCGGGGCACCGCCGACCGACCCCGCGAAGTATGAGGCGCTGGCCGATCTGAATTCCGCGTACCGCAACTTCTTCGCCTCGATCACCGGCACGCGCAAAGGGCCGAGGCTCGGATCGCCGCGATACCGGTCCCGTCACGATCACCGGCAGTCGATCCGGTTCACGAAAAACGCGCGATTTCAGATCACGGACGGACGCGCACTGCGGTTGCCGAAGATCGGGGACGTGGAAGTGCGCTGGTCTCGGGAGTTGCCGTCCGAGCCGTCGAGTGTGACCGTGATCAAGGATGCGTCGGGTCGGTACTTCGCGTCGTTCGTGGTGGCGGTGGACGACGAACCGATGCCGGAGATGGACACCGAAGTCGGTATCGATCTCGGATTGGCGACGTTCGTGGTTCTCTCGAACGGGAAGAGCGTCGACTCCCCGAAGTTCTTCCGCCGCGCCGAACGTCGACTCCGCAAGGCGCAACAGCATCTGTCCCGCAAGCAGAAAGGATCGAAGAATCGGGCCAAGGCCCGCATCAAGGTTGCCCGGGCACACGCGAAGATCCGGGCTGCCAGACTCGACTTCGCGCACAAGCAGTCCACGGCGATCATCCGCGAGAACCAAGCGGTGTACGTCGAGGACCTGTGCGTGAAGGGGCTGGCACAGACCAGGTTGGCGAAATCGGTGCACGATGCCGGATGGTCCATCTTCACCCGATTGCTCGAGGAGAAGGCCACCCGGTACGGACGGCACTTCTCGAAGGTCGATCGGTGGTTCCCGTCCTCGCAACTGTGCTCGGCGTGCGGACGGATCGACGGCCTCAAGCCACTGTCGGTGCGCTCGTGGACCTGCCCGTGCGGAGCCGAGCACGATCGGGACCTCAATGCAGCACGAAACATTCTCGCCGCCGGACGGGCGGAGAGGCTAAACGCCTGTGGAGCGCAGGTAAGACCGGAACGTGTTCCGGCGCAGCGCGGCGAAGCAGGAACCCACCGAGAGCGTCAATCGGCGCTGGTAGGAATCCCCGGTCTTTAGGCCGAGGAGGGCGTCAAAGGCGGACCGTGTTCAGTTCCTCCAGAACACCTTCCGCGCTGCGGGCCGCGACGGTGCACGCCCTTGCCGTGAACTGGTCGAGCAACGGGTGCCGTGCGCGTTCGCGCCACTTCCGCACCGCGGCGAGCGCCCGCATGCGCTGCAACTCCACGGAGTCGTCACCGTCGGTGCCCAGTCGTTCGGAAATCTGGATTCCGAACCCGCCGATCAGGCGCTGCAGTTCGGCCACGTCGTCGGCGGGCAGACCCACCTCGGTGGACCGCAGCCGCCCGAGCAGCCGCAGTTCCTGGAAACCGTGCACGTCGGAGAGCAGTCGTTCGGCCGACATCAGGATCTCGCCCGCCCCCGGCACCGGATGCGCCGTAAGGACCCGCTTGAGTGCGACGAGCGCCGAGTGGGTCTTCAACTGATCGGCCCGCTGCCCGAACTGGATGTCGATCACCTGACGCAGTTCGTCGAGCCCGCTGCGTTCCACCAGTTCGGCCGCCAGCGTCGGCGAGTCCTTGGTGCCCAGCCGGATCAGGGTGACGGCCATCCGGATCCCGAAGAGCCCGAAGCGGTCTGCCAGCTGGGCCCGCATCCGGGCGTCCACGGGAAGCGGGCTGTCCTCCCGGGCGAACCGGTCGGCCGACAGCATCGCCAGGTTCAGATCGTCCACCGGCACCTCGGCGAGATGCTGGAACGCCGTGAACTCGGCCTGACGCATCGTGCGGGCCCCCAGTGCCAGCAGACCCGCGACGGGGACGACGGCCTGGCACAGCCCGGTGCGCTCGAGTTCGCCGGCGAACCGGGACGCCACCTCCTTCGCCGACATCATGGCGTCCAGGCGTCCGGCCCCCACCTCGTCGGCCCGCGACACGACCCCGACCACACCGAGCGGTCCCGATTCGTCGCCGACGTGGTCGCCGATCTGACCGAGGAACTGGACGTCGGTCGCGTTGAGCGTGCGCAGCAGGTAGACCACGGCGTCGGCACCGGACGCCTCGTTGTCCGGGGTGAGCATCTCGAGGGTGCGGGCCGAGACGTCCCGGGACAGCGAGGACGTGCCCGGGGTGTCGATGATCGTCGTGTGCGCCAGCGCGGACGACGGCCACTCCACGTCGAGGCGGTCCACCTGGTCGGCGGTGAGGTGACCGAGGTCGAACGTGAGATGTCCGTCCCGGCGCAGTACCGGGACGTTCGCCGAACGCCGGCCGCCGGTGCCCGGGTCCGGCTGGTACCAGGCCGTCACGGTGGGCGTCGACCCGCTCCGGTACCAGGTGACGACGCGGGTGCACTCGGTGGCGTCGGTGGGTGCGATGTCCTGGCCCACCAGCGAATTGAGCAGCGTGGACTTGCCGGCCTTCAACGAACCCGCCAGCGCCACCCGCAGCGGTTGCTCCAATCGCCGGGCGCATTCGGTCAGCTGGTCCCGGATCTCGGGGCGGCCCGCGTACAACTGCCGGGCGGACGCGATGAGTGCCCGGGCTTCGTGGAGCGGAGCGGTGGTCATGCCGTGACCGCTCCGGCGTCGCCTGCGACGAGTTGCGCGGCCTGCTGCTTCAGCTCGGAGGCGACGTGCAGATCCTTCTCGAGTTGCGCGATGCGGCGGGTCCGCTCGGTGGACTCGAGGTTCGCCGCCTCCTGCGCGGCCCGCAGCGACTCGTTGATCGAACGCAGCGCCTGCTCGGCGATCGCGGTGAAATGATCACGCAGCAACCGCTGGATCGACCGGAGCCTGTCCTTCGACTCCTTGCCCACCTGGAAGCTGGCGTCGTCCGCGAACCGGCGGATCGCGGCCTTCGCCTCGGCCCGCCGCTTCAGGATCCGGCTCTCCCGGTCTTCCCGGTACGCCTTGGTGCCCAGCAGGACTCCGGCGCCGATCGAAATCGGATTGACCAGGGCCATCCCCATCATGGTGGTGATCAGACCGAACATGAGGACGCCGCCATAGGACCCGCGCATCCCGACGAGGACCTTCTGCGTGATGCCGATGCGCCCCGCCTCGAGGTCGGCGAGCGACGCCACGGGTTCGAGGACCCCGTCCACGTTCGCGACGTCCAGGTGCGGCAACTCGACGGAACCCGTCTCCGCGAAGTGCTGCGCCACCACCTCGGCCAGCCACAGCGCGCGGTCGTGGGCCCAGACGAAGTTGTCGCCGATCGCGGTGGCGAACTCCTGCTCGAGCCACTGCCCCAGTGCGTCCCAGTCCTTGCCGGGATCGCCCTCGTCGACCGTCTCCTCCGCCTCCCGGGTGACGCGGCGCAACCGGTCCCGCAGGTCGTGGTCGATGTCCGCGGCCAGGTCGGCGATGCCGTCGCCGAGCGTCTGCTGCCACAGCGACGTCTTCTTGTGGAGTTCCTCGGCGGCGGCCTTCGCCTTCTGTAGTTCCGCGACCGCGGCGACTCCCTTCGCCGGATCACGCAGGGCGGCAAGCTCACTGCCGATCCCCAGGGTCAGATGCTCGGCCGCCGACGACACGTCCAGCGACACGGCCCGGCGGGTGTTCGCCTCCGCGCGCGCCACCACCCGGTCGCGCAGGAACGCGTACAGGTCGACGAAACCGGATTCGGTGTTGAGTTCCTCGTCCTGCAGTCGCAGCGCGTGCGAACGCAGCACCGAGGAGATCGGGATCAGGGGAACGTCGAGACCGGCGCGTGCGAGGTGCCCTCGATCGGCCTCGACGATCTCGCGCCAGTGCGGGTACAGGTCGGTCTTGCTGATCAGGCAGGCCACCGACGGGCACAGGCTCGTGACCTGGCGGATGAAACCGAGTTCCGGCTCGGTGAATTCCTGGCTGGCGTCGGAGAGGACGAACACGGCGTCCGACGCCGGAATCAGACCGAGCGTGCTCGCGGCGTGCGGGTTGCCCGCGCCGCCCACCCCGGGTGTGTCGACGAGGACCAGTCCGTCGGCGAGCAGCGGGCTCGGAACGTTGACCTCCACCCGCAGCACCTCGCGGCCCCCGGCGCGAGGCGAGGCCGGGGTGATGCCTTTCAGCTCGTCGAGCGGCAGCGGCACCCGGATCGGGTCGGCTCCCGGATCGGCGAGGACCAGTTCCGCCGACGCGGTCTCCGCGTTCTGGACGACGGTGGGGATCGCGGTGGTCTCGTCGTCGCCCACCGAGCACACGGTGAGGTTGAGAAGCGAATTCACGAACTGGCTCTTGCCCTGCTTCAGCGGCCCGACCACCACGATCCGCATCCGCGGGTCCTGCACCCGGCTCCGGGCCGAGTCGAGGCGCTGCGCCAGGTCGCCGCGACCGAACCGCTTCGCCACGTCCAGGGCCTGCTCGAGCAGCGCCGTCATCGACTGCGATCGGGCTGGACTCTTCTCGGCGGCTGCACTGTCCATGAGCTTCGTTGACCCGCAATTCTTCCGACCTCGTGCGGGCACCTGTTCGGTGCCCCGACACCCGACTGTGTGAAACAGCCCCGCACGCATAACGCGTCCGGGGCTGATTTCGTTACATCGTACGGCGGTCCCGGCCGCCCTGTCTGGGGGATGCCGGAACCGCCATTTCATCACGGCTCGAGGTGATCGACCACGCCCGTGACGTCGTGCGAGAGGTCCACCGAGGAGTCGGTGTCGCCGAACAGCGAACCGTCGGTGTCGGCGTGCAGGCCCGAGTCGGCGCCGAACGCGTTGTCCGCGTCGATCGACGACCAGGTGTCGGCCCCGGTGTCGACGGCACCGCCCAGGGTGGATCCCAGGCCGCCGGCGATCGAACCGGTGGTGTCGGCGACGGCGCCGCCGACCGCTCCGAGGTCCGCGGAACCGTCCGCACCGGCGTCCGCACCTGCATCCGCACCGGCGGAAACGCCACCCGCGACCGATCCACCGGCGGACGCTGCACCGTCGAGGGCACCGCCCGCTGCGGCTCCGCCGTCGACCGCTCCACCGACGGCACCGTCGAGGGCGCCGCCGACCGAGGTGCCGAGCGATCCGAGTCCGCCCACGCCACCGGACAGTCCGGCGCCGAGGTCGGCGGCCGCGTCGGTGGTGGCCTCCAGGCCACCGGTCAGACCGGCGGTGGCGTCGACGGCGCTGTCCACGCTGCCTTCGAGTCCGCCTGCCACGTCGCCGCCGATTCCGGCAGCGGCGTCCACGGTGCCGCCGAGGCCTCCGCCGACGTTCGCGGCCGTGTCCAGGGCGCCACCGACCGTGCCGCCCAGGTTGGCGGCCGTGTCCAGAGCACCGCCGAGGTTGGCGTCCAGGCTCGCACCGGCGTCGGCGACCGCGCCGACCGAGGCGCCCGCCTCCCCGACCGCGTCCACGGCACCGCCGACGCTGCCGGTCAGTGCCGAGCCGAGGCCCGCACCGGTTTCGAAGATTCCGCCGAGACCACCGGTGAGGCCGCTGGTCAGGCCGGCGCCCAGGCCACCGGCCGTGTCCAGTCCGCCGACCAGGTTGGTTCCGAGGCTGCCGCCCAGGTCCGCTCCGGCGTCGGCGACCGCGCCGACACCCGCCGCGACACCGGCACCGATGCCGGCCGCAGCGTCCGCGCCGCCCGCCACACCGCCGCCGACGGCGCCGCCCACGTTGCCCGTGACGTCAGTGCCGACGTCGAGCAGCCCGCCCAGCGCACCGTCGATGCCGCTCGTCAGGCCACCCGCGAGACCGGTGCCTGCGTCCAGCGCACCGTCGAGGGCGCCGCCCACGCCGGCTGCCGCGTCGAGTCCGAGGTCGGCGTCCAGAGCGGAGTCGAGGTCGAGCCCGCCACCGGCCTCCAGTGCCGTCTCCAGTGCGGAACCGAGGGTCGCGCTGAGGTCGCCGTCCGCGCCGAGGACGCCGCCGAGAGCGGTGCCCAGCGTGCTGCCGATGCTTCCCTCCGCGCCGAGGACGCTGTCGAGGTCGAGGGCGCCGCCGGTCTCCAGCGCACCGCCGAGCACTCCGCCGAGGGCCGCGCCGAGATCGGCGCCCGCGGCGCCACCGGCACCGAACGCACCGCCGAGCAGACCACCCAGGTCGGTCGCCCCGCCGAGGTCGACCCCACCGTCCGCACCGAGCACCGCGTCGAGCGCCGCACCCAGTCCGGCGGTGGCGTCACCGTCGACTCCGAGCACTCCGCCGAGCGCGCTGCTGATCGTGGTTCCCAGATCGGCACCGGTGTCGAGGACACCGCCCAGTCCGAGGCCGCTCTCCAGCGCGCCGCCCAGGACCGTTCCCAGGTTCGCGCCTGCGTCGCCGCCCAGACCGAGGGCACCGCTCAGGGCCGTCGTCAGCTCCGAGGTCAGTTCCCCGCCGAGGCCGAGGTCGCCGCCGAGACCAAGGTCCAGTCCGCCGTCCAGCAGGCCACCGAGGTCGAGGCCCGTCACGCCACCGGCACCGAGTGCGGCGTCGAGGGTGCTGCCCAGCTGCGTGGCCAGGCCACCGTCCAGGCCGAGGGCGCCGCCGAGGACCGTGCCGAGTGCGGCATCCAGACCCAGGCCGCTGTCGAGTGCGCCGGACAGTGCGCCGCCGAGGCCGCCGTCCAGGTCGAGTGCGCCGCCGAGCAGACCGCCCAGGGCTCCGCCGAGATCACCGCTGACGTCGCCGCCTGCGCCGAGGACGCCACCGAGGATGCCGCTCAGCGCGCCACCGAGGTCGCCGTCGGCACCGAGCACGGCACCGAGGTCGAGTCCGCCGCCGGCACCGAGCGCCGCGTCCAGTGCGGTGCCCAGACCGGCCGTGAGGTCGCCGCCGACTCCGAGTTCACCGCCGAGCAGCCCGCTCAGCGCACCGCCGAGGCTGCCGCCCGCGCCGAGGATCGCGTCGAGGTCCAGCCCGCCACCCAGGTCCGCGATCGAGCCGAGCGTCGCACCGAGCGCGCCACCGAGGTCTGCGCCGAGGTCGCCGCCCGCACCGAGAACACCGCCGAGCGCGCCACCGAGGACGGCGCCGAGGTCGGTGCCGAGGACTCCGCCGAGCGAACCGGCGACGTCGCCGAGCAGGTCACCGCCGAGCAGTCCGTCGAGGGTCGCGCCCAGTCCGCCGCCGGCACCGATCGCCGCGTCGAGGGCACCGCCCAGCGTGCCACCGAGACCGGCGTCGACACCGAGCACGCTGCCGAGGGTCGTTCCGAGCAGGCCGCCGAGGTCGAGGCCGGCACCGACTCCGGTGAGGATGTCGCCGTCCACGCTGCCACCGAGGTCGACGACGCTTGCGAGGGCGGCACCGAGAGCCGCCCCCAGCTCGGCGCCGAGGTCACCGCCGATCGACAGGGCCGGCGCGAGGATCCCGGTGAGACCACCGGCCACGTTGACCACCGGCAGGGCCGTGATTGCCGCGGTGAGGGTGGTGGCGAGCTGCGCGGTCAGGTCGGTGCCCAGTCCGAGCGCTCCCCCGAGGGCTCCGCTGATCACGGTGCCGAGGTCGAGGGCGCTGCCGAGGTCGAGGCCACCGGTGAGGGAGAGTGCCGCGTCGAGGGCCGCACCCAGCGCGGCACCGAGCTGTGCACCGATCTCGCCGCCGATCTCCAGTGCGGCGCCGAGTGCGGAGCTCAGACCGGCGGCCAGTTCCGCGGCGAAGTCGAAGTCGCCTCCCAGGCCGGCGCCCAGACCGAGGCCTGCGCCGGCACCGAGACCGACCGCACCGCCGAGGCCGCCACCGAGACCGAGGCCTGCGCCCAGGCCGCCACCGAGTCCGCCGCCGACACCCGCGCCGAGACCGCCGGCGACGTCACCGACGACACCGGCACCGGCGTTGACGATCGCGGCCAGGTCGGCTCCGCTGCCCGCGAACAGTCCCGACTCCGCGACCAGGGGAGCGACGGAGACGATGTCCGCGTGGCTCACACCCTGCAGGCCGGCAGCGCACAGCGCGTCGGTCGGGTTGGCGCAGTAGGCCGCCGCAGCCTGCTCGTCGCGAAGAAGGCCGAGGATGAAGTCGAGGACGGCGTTGGTAGCCATGGCAATCTCTCCTGTGGTCGAGGTTCGGGGAGTTCGGGTGGCCACCACAACTGCTGTGACGGCGAGTGAAATACACGTTATGGATCGGCGGCCCCCTTCCCAACGGGGCGGCGCCCCCTACTCGCCGGCCCCGGTATCGGGGATCTCCCATCGGGGGTCGGGCCCCCACCGTTAGGGGGTAGGGGGGCATTAGGGGATCGGCCCCGTAACTGCCGTCGACCTGCGCATCGGCGTAACGAAACGGCCGCCGCACGCGACAATTCGAGTGACCACGACGGCCCCGGCCGTCACATGCGACGGCGGCACCGTCCGTCTGACACAGGCGGCGTGACGCCCGCCAGGATCACAGGAGTGGAACATGGCTGCAGCGCTCGGTATCGGTGTCGGATCGGTCAACACGGTGGCCGCCGTCGACACGGACGGGGCGAGCGTGACGGATGCCGCCGACCTCACCGTCCTGTCCCGCGCGAGTGTTCTGCACCTCTCCCCCGACCGCGCACCCGTACTCGGCGGCGACGGCGGCGAACCGGACGCCGTGACGGTGTCCGACTTCGCGAACCGCGTGGGCGACCCGGTCGGGATCCTCACCGACGACGGCTCGACCTACTCCGGTGAAGACCTCGTGGCCACCGCCGTGAGCTGCATCGTGCACGAGGCGGCGTCGGGCAGGCACGGTCTCCCGGCCACCGTCGTCGCCCACCCGACCGTCTGGCCGCCGTACACCGTCGGGGTCCTCGCCGAGGCGCTCGAGGAGGCCGGCGTCGCGGACGCCACCCTCGTGTCGGAGGCGCAGGCGGTGATGACGTGGCTCGAACGGACCCGCGGCACCCACGACGACGCGTTGACCGTCATCTACGACCTCGGCGGCACATCACTCGACATCACCCTGTTCCGTTCGGACGCACACGGCACGGAGACCGGTGTCCTCGGCAAGCCGGTGCGGTCCGAGGACTTCGGCGGCGCCCACTTCGACCACGCCACCATGCAGTACGTCCTCGGCAACGTCGCCGAGGAGTTCGGCGACATCGACCCGTTCGCCCCCGACACCGTCGCCGCGCTGACCCGCCTGCGGACCCGGTGCACCGCGGCGAAGGAGGCACTGTCCTCCGACACCGAGGCCACCATCGGCATCGAACTGCCCGGCATCTCCACCGATGTGCGCCTCGTCCGCTCGGAACTCGAAGACCTCATCCGCGAACCCCTGCAGGACTCGGTGACCTTGGTCCGCGAGAGCATCCACGCCGCCGGTCTCGAATCCAGCGACGTCACCCAGGTGGTGCTCACCGGTGGCAGCGCCGCCATCCCGCTCGTCGCGGAACTCCTGTCCGCGGAACTGCGGGTCCCTGTCGTCGCGGCCGAACGTCCGGGCCACACCGCCGCCCTGGGTGCGGCGCTGCTCGCCGCCGACCGGGATGCGGGACGCGCCGCCGCCCCGACCGTCGCGCGGATGCCGGTCGTCGTTCCCGCCGCCGCACCGGCGGCGGCAGCGTCCGCCGCCGCCAAGTCCGTCGAGTCGGACGCCGACACCGTCGTCCTCGCCGCCCGGCCGCCCGCACCGAGACCCGTCGACCCCGCCCCCACCGGCATGTCGCGCAAGAAGAAGGCCGGGATCATCACCGCGTCCGTCGCCGCCATCGCCCTGCTCGCCGCGGGTGGGCTGTCGCTCGGCACGGCCTTCGACGTCGCACCGGCGTCCAGTTCGGGTTCGACCACCTCGCAGTCGTCGGGCACGTCGGCGGGTGCGGCCTCCACGTCCGGTGTTCCGGCGGAGGCCGCCGCCACGGGCGCCGTCGCACCCGGCACCGAAGCTGCGGGTGTCGCCGCCGCGACCGGGGTTCCCGGCACCGCGGCCGGTGTCGCGACTCCGGTCGCCGCGCCCGGCACCGTCCCACCCGGCACCGTCGCACCGGCCGCGGCCCCACCGGTTGCCGCGGCACCCGGCACGGCCCCGGCCCCCGCCGCTGCGGCGCCCGCACCCGCTCCGGCACCCGCTGCTCCCGCGCCGGCACCTGCGCCCGCTCCGGCACCGAGCGTTCCGTCCGACGGCGGCGCCGCGATCGCCAACACCATCGTCGGTGGTGCCGGCGCGGTCGGCGACACCGTCACCGGGGTGGGCGACACGGTCGGCGGCGTTGTCGGCGGAGTCACCGGCCTGGTGCCCGGCGTCCTCGGCAACGGCGGATAGGGCGCCGGTGTCCACGCTGCCCTCACCGCTTCCTCCCACCGAACTCGCGGACCTCGACGGCCCCCAACTCTCCGCTCTCGCACTGGTTCTGCTCGGCAGCGACCTCGACGAGACGGTGGTCGCCCGGGTCCTCGACGTCGAACCCGACCGTGCCCGCGCGGCCGTCGACGCGCTCCGTTCGGACGGCTGGGTCGACGAACGGGACACCCTGGTTCTCGATCGCACGCATCTCACGACGACACTCGGCGAGAACCGCCTGCACACGCTGGCGCGCCGCCTGCTCGCCCATCATCTCGACGGCGGAACGCTCACGCTGCCCGTCGCCCGTGCGGTGGCCTCGACCGGAACACCCAGCGAGGAGCTGAGCCAATTCCTCTGCGCCCAGGCCGAACTCGCCGAGCCGGCCGTCGCCGTCGCGCTGTACGCCGAAGCGGGCCGGGCCGGCAGGCTCTCCGACAGCGCCGTCGTCGCGTACGCCGAGGCGAGCGCCCTGAACGGTGACCTCGACACCGCGGTCGGCCTGGCCGATTCGGTCCTCGAACGATCGGCGACCGTCGACGGTCCGGAACTCGCTGCGGCCGTCCGGATTTCGGCCGCAGGCGCCGCGTACTGCGGGATGATCGACCGGAGCGCCGAACTGTACGCCTGGCTCGGTGCGGACCGGGCCGGCGCCGACGCCTCCGTCGCCGCCTCCGTCCTCGTGGTCGCAGGCAGGCTCGACGACGCCGAAGCCGTCCTCGCGACGAGCGCGGGCGCACCTCCCACCGCTGCCACCGCGGGCGCGGCCCTCGTCGCGACCGGACTCGTGCAGTCGGTGACCGCGTCCGCGAATGCGGCACTGAACTCACTGACCCGCGCCCTGTCGCTGCCCGGCCGCGCGTCGCGGCCCCGGATGCTGCCCGACTCTCCCGCCGCGATCACCGCCCTCGCCGCACTCCACTGCGGCGAACTCGCCCACGCGGACGCCGTCCTCACCCGGGCCCGGGACGCAGAGCGCCCCGGCAGTGTCACCGCGAACCGGCACCAACTGCTCACCGCGTGGACGGCGATGGTCCGCGGCGACCTCACGTCGGCGCAGTCCCGGCTCGACGGTCTCGACGCGGCGACGATGCACCAGCGCGATCTGCTGTTCGTCCACGGCCTGCGGGTCGGGCTGGCGCGGCGCACCGGCGACAACGCGGCCCTGCTCCAGGCGTGGGCGGGCGCGCAGGGGGTGCTCGCCGAGTACTCGGTGGACCTGCTGAGCCTGCTGCCGCTCGGCGAACTGTGGCTCACCGCGATCCGCGTCGGCGAACCCGGCCGGATCACCCACCTCGTCGAGGACGCCCAGTCGCTGCTGCGAACCCTCGGCGAACCGGCGATGTGGGGATCGGCCCTGCACTGGTACGGCGTGCAGGCCTCGATCCTCGCCGAATGCCCCGCCGACCTGATGCCGCACGCCCGCGCCCTCGGCGAGGCCGCCAAGGTCAGCACGTACGCGTCCGGGCTCGCCACCGCCGGTCGCGCCTGGCTGCGCGTGCTGCAGGGCGACATCGACGCCGCCTCCGTCGAGGACGCGGCCCGCACCCTCGACCGGATCGGCCTGCCGTGGGACGGCGCCCGCCTCGCCGGTGAGGCCGCGCTGCGCGCCTCCGACACCAGGGTGGCGACCACCCTGCTGCAGGTCGCGCGGGCCCTGCGCCAGCCGACGTCCGCCGGCAACGGCGCCGACTCCGCGGTCGTGCCGAGCCCGAGCACCCCGGGGGCGCTCACCGACCGCGAGGCGGAGGTCGCGGAACTGCTGGTCCAGGGGCTGACGTACCGGGAGATCGGGTCGCGTCTCTACATCTCCGCGAAGACGATCGAGCACCACGTCGCCCGGATCCGGCGGCGGCTGGGCGCCGGGTCGCGGTCGGAATTGCTGTCGATGCTGCGTGCGATGGGCCACGGTTCTGCGGCTTCGCCGCCCGTGAGTACTTCTTAACCGCCGGCGGTTAAGAAGTACTCACGGGTGCCGTATGTAACCATTCGCCTGCGGCGCGCGACACACTGTGCACATGGTGCGATGATGCACCCCTCTGAACCGTGCCAGTAAGGATCTTCCATGACCACCGGAGTCGGACTCACCGTCGGCGATTCGGTTTCCACGGCGGTGGTGACCGCTTCCGGAACCGACGTGAGGACGATCGAACACCCGTCCGTCCTGTTCACGGCACCGGACGGCACTGTTCAGCTCGGCGATCCCGGCACGGAGTCGACGGGCGCCGTCCGCGACTTCCTCGCACGCGTCGGCGAGCCCGCGGGCATCGAGTACGCGGGTTCCCTGACCCGCGCCGAGGACCTCGTCGCGACGGCGATGTTCTGCCTGTTCCGGGAGGCGTCGGACGGACTGTCCGGGACGGTGAAGGTCACCGCGACCCATCCGTCGGACTGGGCGCCGGAGATCGTCACCAAGCTGCGTGAATCGCTCGACTACATGGGTCTGGGCGAGGCGACGCTCATCCCGGAGTCGGTGGCGCTCGCCGCGTCATCCGAGTCCCCGGCCCACGGTGCGGCGCTGCTGGCGGCCGGGCTGGCGCTGACCGACGAGGACACGAGCGCCGACACGGAGTCGATTCCCGTCGTCGAGGCCCCGCTGCACACCGCGTACTCCGCCGTGACGGCGGTGCCGGCGGCCGCTGCTGCCGCGTCCGCCGACGCGTTTCCGCCGGCCGAGACCGAGGCGTCCCTTCCGGCGAGCACGCCGACCGCTACCGCCAAGCGCCTCGACCGTCGGCCGCTGATCATCGCCGGCGTCGCCGCGGCCGCACTGGTGGTGGCCGGTGGGGCGGTCGCGTTCGCGCTCACCGGCAACGGCAGCACCGCGGTCCCGTCGATCCAGGACGCGCAGACCGCGGCGGTGACGACGACGACCGCGCGGCCCACACCGGTCGCGCCCGCGGTGTTCCCGACGGCGAGCACGCAGGAGGTGGCCGTGACGCCGGAGGTGGAGGCCCCGATCCCGGTCGCTCCCCCGCCCACCCCGGTGGAGACGACGTCCGTGTTCGTGCCGCCGCCCCCGCCGACTACAACCACGACGACTACGACGCCGGTGATCACCCTTCCCTCGATCACCACGGTCCCGCAGACCACCACGACGACGACCGCCGCGACGACCACGACCACTGCGCCGGAGACGACGACCACCACAACGACGAAGGAATCGGTGGCCGCGATCACCACCACGACGACTCCGGTGCAGCCTGCACTGAAAACGCCAGGTCAGTGAGGCTTCGATCACACCTGCCCGACGGGTCGACCCGTCCGTAGCTTAAGGTGGGGCGCTGATACCCACCCCAGAAGGAATCCCCAGTGAACGGATTCCGTGCAGAAGGGATTTCATGCGTAACGTGCTGGCGCACCGCGCCGCTGTTGTAGGCGCCTCGGCAATGCTTCTTCTCTTTCCGTTTTCCACTGCCGCCCAGGCCGACCCTGTTACGCAGCCCGACACCACGCAGCTGAGCGCCGACAAGTTGCCGGCCGAACTCGTCGAGGCCATTACCCGCGACCTGAAGATCAGCCCGCAGGAATACCTCGACCGCGCCGCGAAGGCACAGGAGCTGGGTAGTTACGCCGAGGACTTCCGGGAGCAGCATCCCGACGACTTCGCCGGGGCGTGGATCGGCCTCGACGGCAAGCCCGTCGTCGCGGTCACCACGAACGAGGCCGCCGCCGCAGCAGCCAAGGCCGGGTACGACACCCGGATTGCGCCGGTGTCCGCGAACGGTCTAGAGAAGACCCTCGCCGACGTGAACGGCTGGATCGCGGGCCTGCCGAAGGACGTGGCCTCCCAGGTCAACTCCGCGTCGATCGACGTTCTCGACAACCGCGTCGTCATCGACGTCGTCAACAGCCCCGTCGGCCAGGCACTGAACCTGCCGACGCTGCTCGCCAACGTCAAGGTGATGCTGAGCCCCGGTGGCGGCGGTCCGGTGGAGCGAGGTCCCCTCGCCGGCGACACGTACATCACCACCGCGGGTGAACTGCCGAAGACGCCGATCTCGGAAATCTCCGTCTGCTCGCTCGGCTTCAACGCCGTCGACGACAGCGGCCAGGCCGTCAACATCAGCGCCGGGCACTGCAACCCCGTCGAGGGTCAGCCGTCGCCGGTGTTCCTCCCCAACCATCAGAACGTCGACGACAGCCAGCAGATCGGCGCGTTCTCGAAGTCGTCGGTGGGTAACCCGGCCGACAAGCTCGACTACTCGGTGATCAAGCTGAACGACGCGGGCGTCAAGGCCGGTCTGGACCGTCCCGCGGTGCGCGGCGCGAACGGCACCACGCTGGAGATCACCGGCACCGCCCGTCCCGTCGTCGGCGCCCCGATCTGCAAGTCGGGTCAGACGTCGTCGTTCACATGTGGTGTGGTCGCCGCCGATCACGTCGAGACGCAGTTGTTCGTGGCCGACGGTTCGAGCCGCGTGATCAACGGTTTCGCGGGCACCGCGTGCACCCTCGCGGGTGACAGCGGCGGCGCCATCGTCACCGGCACCCTCGCGCTGGGCATCACCAGTGGTTCCAATGCCGCCGGCGCCCCCAACTGCACGGAGGCGAACCTGGTGCTGGCACCGGAGGGCGGCACCGCCAGCCTCGGCATCCCGGTCGCGGACATCGTGGACACGGTCGGTTCCGGGATGCACGTGCGCACCATCTCCGACTAGTTCTCCACCGCTTTCAGCCTGCGCCCGGTGCCCGTTTCGTCACGGAC
>NZ_WXYH01000324.1:0-69890 GCF_009872365.1 Rhodococcus sp. T7 | reverse complement strand
TCCTTCGAGCGGCCGCTCAGGTAGAGGTAGTTGTCGGCGTCGAGGCGTCCGAGGTCGCCGGTGTGCAGCCACCCGTCCGGGTCGACGAAGCAGTCCAGGTCGGGGTCGACGTACCCGCTCATCAGGCCGGGGCAGTTGCGCTCGATCGCACTCAACCAATCTTCCCAATGCTGCCAGGAACCCCGCAACGAGCCACTCACGACTACATCCGCAACGACACCTCGAGCTTGTACGCAGCTCTCGACATTGCCTCGGGCAAAGTGGTCGGATCACTCCATTCCGGTCACAGAGCAATCGAATTCATCGCGTTCTTGCGGAAGATCAATACCGAGGTGCCGAGCGATCTCGATGTTCACTTGATCATGGACAACGCGTCGACGCACAAGACGCCTGCGGTCAAGAAGTGGTTTCTCGCCCACCCTCGGTTCGTGGTCCATTTCACGCCGACCAGTTCTTCGTGGATGAACCTCGTCGAACGGTGGTTCGCTGAACTGACCACCAAGAAGCTTCAACGCTCCCCGCACCGCTCGGTCCGACAGCTCAACACCGATATTCGTGCGTGGATCGAGACCTGGAACGACAACCCCCGCCCATACGTCTGGACCAAGACCGCCGACCAGATCCTCGAATCGATCGCCCATTACTGCTCGCATATTGATGTCTCAGGACACTAGCCCGCCACGATCGATCGGCCACCGAGACGAACCTCGGCTATCCGGTTGACATACCGCACCGAAGTAGGCAGAGGCAAGCCGATCGGCGACCATGTCGAGATCGGCGCGGGTATCTGTGATTCTCCACGCCGCCGAAGGCCTGCTACCCGTTGCCACCGCCGGGCCGCCGTGTGAGGCGCCAGAGATCGGGTCACCGTGCCGCGAAGTGCGCTAGGTGCTGTTCTCGGCGGACGACCCCGACAGGGCGGAGCGCGGTGATCTACTGGTCGTGGTCGGGACCGCGCTCACGCACCGAGGTATGCGGCCACGATCGTTTCGCCCTTGAGCTCATTCGCTGAGCCGTCCAGCACGATTCGTCCCTGCCGCAGCACGTAGGCGCGCTGCACGACCTCCAGTGCCAGGGCGGCGTTTTGCTCGACCAGCACAACGCTCATCGTGCTGTTGGTGATCAGCTGCCGCAGGGCCTCGAACAACGACGCCACGATGGCCGGAGCGAGACCGGTTGACGGTTCATCTAGGAGCAGCAGCGACGGGTCCGTCATCAGTGCCCGCCCGAACGCCACCATCTGCTGTTCACCCCCGGATAGCGCACCGGCACGGCGATCGAGCATGCGGGCGAGGGTAGGGAACAGATCGAGCACCTGCGAGCGAAGCTCGGCTGCACGGGCGCGGGGTAACGCGTACCCGCCCATGGCGAGGTTTGCTTCCACAGACAGGTCACTGAACAGCTCACGCCCGCTGGGTACGTGGCCTACTCCGGCCCGTGTCAGCACGTGGTCCGGTTGACCGGTGACATCCTTGCCGAGCAGCATGACGGTTCCGTCCGTGGGGCGAATCGCGCCGGCGATGCTGCGCAGTAACGTGGTCTTGCCCGCGCCGTTCGCACCGAGGATTCCGACCACTTCATTTTTCGCGACCGTCAGCGACACTTCGTGCAGAACTCGTAACCTTCCGTAACCCGTCGTGAGGCCGTCGACGACGAGAATCTGGTCCTCGGGTCGGGAGGTGGCGGGTATCGCGTTGTCGGCGGGTGCGCTCATGCCTGTGTCTCCGTCTCGATCGAGATCCCGAGGTAGGCGCGGATAACCTCGGGATGGCGAAGGATCTCCGCAGGGGCGCCGGAGATGATGCGCGCACCCTGGTCTAGGACGACGATCTCATCGGTGAGGTCGACGATGGCCTTGATTACGTGCTCGATGCCCGCTATGGCTTCGACACCGAACGAAGGCATCGACCGGATGGCCTCCCGGACCCGTTCAAGCTCATCCTCAGACATGCCAGCCATGACCTCGTCGAGCAAGATCAGCTTGGGTTGCAAGGCGAGGGCACGCCCCAGCTCGACCATTCGACGGTGTCCGATAGGGAGGGTGTCCGAAGCTGAGAAGCAGATGTCTTCGAGCCCCAAGACCCGCACGACCCACTGGGTCTGCCCCACGGCCTGGTGACGGCGCCGGCCGCCCAGCGCCGCGATGAGGATGTTTTCCCACACTGTCAGCGACTCGAACGGCCGCGGGATCTGGTAGGTGCGGGCCATCCCTCGCCTCGCCAGACTCTGCGCGCTCAGTTTGCGGATGGGTATGCCGTCGAAGGTGATCGTGCCCGACGACGGCCGAACCACTCCGGCGATGGCATTGAACAGCGTGGTCTTACCGGCGCCGTTTGCACCGATGATGAAGACCGCACGTCCGCGCGGCACGTCGAAGTCCACACCACGTAGGGCATGCACACCGCCGAACTTGACGCCGACGTCGCGGCACGACAATAGCTCGCCGGTCTGTGCGCCGTTCATGGGTACATCACGGACATGCTCGAGCGAGGCCTCGAGATCGGACCGGTCGCGCAGCGAATGCGGCCCCTTGACGATCTCCCGGCGCAACCACCCGATCTTGTTGAACAGCGACACGATGCCCCCGGGCAGAAAAATGGTGATGAGGATGACCAGCACACCGAACAGGGCCAGCTGGTAGTCCGGCAAGCGGGTGGAGAGCTGCTCGTTGGCGATCGTCAGCACCGAGGCGCCGATTAGTGGCCCCCAGACCGTGCCGATGCCACCTGCGAGCACGAAGACAATGACCATCAGGTCGAGCGTGGGATCGAAGACGGTGGAGGAGTCGATGAACGCGCGATTGTAGGCGATGAACCCACCGACGATGGCCGGCATCACGGCGCTGAGCGCGAAAGCGATGACCTTCACCTGTGTGGTCCGGACCCCGACGGCCGCGGCGACCTCCTCGTCGTCCCGGATGGCCATAGCTCGCAGGCCGAAGTGCGAGCGAGCCATGAATGCGTTGGCGGCGAAAGCCAGGACAGCCACACCGGTGACCGCGAGAAGCACCTCTGTCTGCGCCAGCGCTCCGGGGACGACCAGTCCCGTCGAGCCGCCGGTGTAGGACCACTGGGAGCACAACAGCGACACGATGTAAGCCAGGCCGAACATGCCCAGTGCGAAGTAGATTCCGCGCAGGCGCAGCATGATCATCCCGACCGGGATCGCGATGATCGCCGACGCGACGCCCCCAAGGACCGCGGCGAGGTACCAGGGCGTGTCGGCATGGATGATGAGCTCGGCGGTAAACAATGCGCCGAAGCCAAAGAACACGACCTGGCCGAAGGAGATGTACCCAGTGAAGCCGCTGATGATGTTCCAGGAGTAGGCGAGCGCCACGAACATCGCGATATCGATGCCGAGTTGAACCTGTGAGCCGCCGCGCGCCCCGACGCTGAAAGCGAGGAATGCGGCAACGACGATTGCCAGCACGAGGATCTGCGTCGCGTCGTTGCGTCGCGACGGCAGCCTGACGCCTCGGTGATCGCGCGCGGTGATGATGCGTGACAGCAGAGAGCGTCGACCACCGGTCGGCTCCTGCCCGGCAGACGTGGGGTTTGGGGCGGTGAGGGTACTCATGCCGGCGCCGCCTTCCTGGTCAGCAGACCGTTGGGTAGGAATAACATCACGAGAATCAGGATTAGGTAGGGCGCGGCCTCCTGGATCACGGCGCCGAACTGGTAGCCCGAGAGGGTTTGCAAGATACCAACCAGGACCGCTCCGACCGCTGCGCCCGAGTAGTTTCCAAGTCCACCGAGCGCAACGACGACGAACGCCACGATGGTGAAATGTGTGGCCATCTGCGGTGCGATGGGCTGGGTGAGAACGAGCAGCATCCCTGCGGCGGCCGCGAGTGCCGCACCCATGCCGAACCCGATCAGGCGTAGGCGTCGGGGGTTGATCCCGCAGGCGCCTGCACCCAACGGGCTCTGCGCTGTGGCGAGCAGACTCATCCCGGTCCGCGTACGGTGCAGCCACACCGAGATCGCCAGCGTGAGTAGGGCGGCAAGGACGACCCCGATCAGAAGGGAGGCGGGAAACCGCAGGGCACCAACCTTTAACGATGACTGCAGGTAGGGGATCGTCTTGAAGTCCGAGCCCCACCCCCGCTGGCCGAGGTTGATCAAGATGTACGACAGCCCGAACGTCGCCATGAGGGTGAGCAGTTCGCCCTGCCGGCCGGTAACCGAGATGCGCTCGATGATCAGCCACTGCACCGCGGCCCCTACGACCGCCGCGGCGATCATGACGACTACCAGACCCAGGAACGGGTTCACGCCGACGTTGTAGAGGCTGTACACGCCCAAGCCGCCCAGCACCATAAAGGCACCGTGGGCGAGGTTGACGATACCCATTATCCCGAAGATGAGGTTAAGGCCTTGGGCCATCAACAGATAGAAGCCGCCGAGAAAGATTCCGTTCAGAATCACCTGGAGGTAGGTCATCGCACAAACTCCTTAAAGGTCTCGCCGTAGGTCGCCATCCTCAGTAGGGAAACTCGGCGGGCACGCTGGCGTCTGACTCCGGGTAGACGAGCGCATAGGTACCGTTTTGATATTGATTCAAGACCGCCTTGTAGCCGGTCTGAACCCCGTCGTCGTTGACCTTGTACGTCCCGAGGATGGTTTGATAACTGCCCGAGCGGAGCGCGTCGTTAAGCTTCTCGTGGTCGGTCGAACCGGCCTGCGTGATGGCCGCTGCCACCGCCTGCACGGTGGCGTAGGCCGATGCGCTCTGTTCGGTCGCGGGATGTCCGAACTTGGCCTGGAAAGCAGTAGCGAAGTCATCACTGCCCGGCACTTTCAGATCGGGCGCCCAGATTGAGTAGCCGATTGCTTTATTGGCCAGCGAACCAAGAGAATTGGTGAAAGCCGGATCCTCCGCCGTGGCCGAGGCGAGTATCTTGGGCCGGAAACCTTGCTGGTCGAGGGACCGGGTGATTCCGATGTTGTCCTGGATCGCCGAACACGAGATCACCACCTCGGGGTTGTTCGCCTTCACCTTCTGAGCGACAGACGAGAAGTCGCTGGTACTGGCCGCATATGTCACCCGCGACACCAGCGTGGATCCGGCGGCCGTGACGGCCTGTTGGGCCCCGTCGCAGATCTCGCTATATGCGTCGAGGTCGTTGTTGACCAGCGTGACCCGGGTGTATCCGGTAACCTTGGCGAACTGCGGCACCCCGGCGAGCACGACGCTACCCGGCGTAACCCCGGCCATCACACTGTACTTGGTATCCGCAAAGACGGCGGGAGACGATGTCAGGCTGTGCGCCATCGGGGTCGTGTACCGCTCCGCCAGCTGAGCGGCGGGGCCCGCGAGCGCGCTGCCGTATGGGCTCAGTAACACATCTGCCCGGTCCTGGGTAAGGAATTGCGTGTAGAGTCGGCCGACGGTCCCGGCGTCGCTCTGATCATCGTCCTGTTTCAACTCGAGTTGACGACCGAGCACCCCGCCGTTCTTGTTGATCTGCTCGACGGCGAGCGCGTAGCCGTTGGCGACGTTGGTGCCGCTAGAGGCATACTTCCCGGTCGAGGACACCGAAGTGCCGATGATGATGGGGCCGTCCGAGCTAGCCCCACCGCTTGATGAAGCCCCGTTGCTGCAGGCGGACAACATCGCTACAGCCATCCCAATGACTACTGTTGTCAACTTTCTCACGGCGATCGCCTCTCCTTCTATGACGCCCTACACGTACCAGTCGGCGTCCGCGCGACCAGTCTTGATGAGTGACGGTCCTCACGTCAAGTACATCTCTTCGATTTTTTGATATTTGGATTCGATATTTCGAATACCTTGAGGGTTTTGCATGCAAGCCATCAGAACTTAATTCTGTTCTCGCACTGGCATTATCATGGTTCTCTCCATGCCGAGCGCAGTCGGCCACTTACGCATACCTCGCGCGGAATGCAATCGCCGCGGGGCGCTCTTCCACGGCGCACTCGGCCCGGTCCAGCTGACCACCTGAAGGAATTTGCCAACCCCTCCTCGCACACTTTGCGACCGAGCACGACATAGACCACCACACCTTCCGGCGTGCTTCATCGCCGACCAAATTCATATTTCCCAACGGGACTCGACGCGAAGTCTCGGGCTACGGACTGGCGATCACTGCCACGTAGCCGTAGCGACGCGACCAGGGACTCCTGACTTGTACAGATTCAGTACCCCAATCGGCCGGGCGATAGATCCAGTGCGGTGAGGATGGATTCGGCATCGGCGGTGAGTGGATGGCGGCGGTGTGGGGTTTGCCGACGGTGGTCAGGGTGATCTCCCGCAGCGGGCGCATGATCTTCCCGATGCGCCCGATCGAGGCCCGGGTCTCGGTTTGCAGGTAGCGTGCGATCGCGAGTGCGGTGAACACGACGGTCAGGTGTGCTTCGATTGGGTCACGGGTGTGGTTGAACATCGGCCTCGCCCGCAGGTCGGTCTTCGACATCCGGAACGACTGCTCGACGTGCCGGAGGTCGTGATACTTCAAGGCTCAGTCCGCCGGTTTCTGCGGCGGACTCGAAACACTTCGTCACCACTCGATCCCGGTATCGATTGTGGCGCAACGTTTCAGTGCGTTGGCGTAGGTGTTGCGGTGGCGGGCGTCATGCCGATCTCGCCAACGACTCAGCTCGTGTCACTCATCGAGGTCGGCTCGACGAGCCGGCCGACGACCAACTGGAAGAACGCCTCGTCGTCGATCAAGGTGAAGGGCTGTAGAGGCGGCCTCACGTTCACCCGACGTGACGCACGTGATGGCGCTCATTGAAACTTTCGATGAGCCTCGTCAACCGTGACAGCGCTACCGCCGGAACCAATCTTCATTGACACTTCCTCGGTAGCTGTTTTTCAATGCATCGCTCGTGGCGCCCGGCAAGCGCTCCGTGACGAACGACTGTCGATGCGCTTCGTCGCAGCAGTTTCAGATCGACTGTCGCAAATCGCGTTGCGATGGGTTCACGTGTCTCATTCTTCTACGGATCGAGCAGCGCAAGATGCCAAATTGCGAATCCTTCTTCCGAATTAGGAATTTAGCTGGTGTCACCGAGCGCGTCAAGTGTCACCATCTTCCGGCCTGAACTCCCCCAAATTCCACGATTCCGTTTGATCTCGCGCAGACCCACACCCCCGCCCACGGGCGGACTGCCCGATCCGTGGATGCGACATCGGCGACCCTGCCGCGATGAGTGGTTCATTCGTCGAATGCGGCGCGTGTAGCAGACCAGGGATGACCGCGGTGCGAGGGAGTTGCACCAGCGAGGACTCCGGGACCGTGGACTCCGGGACCGTGGGCCGTGCCTGATCCACGCCGCCGCTGGGCTCACGCGGTGAGCGACTGCGCCTTTGCCGCCCTCGCCCTGGATCGATACCTTGACGAAGGCTCCAATCCACCTCGGCGGCCGCAATCGTCCGGCTATCCAGATTTCGGACGGCCCAAATAACCGGCTACAGGATGGTTCGGCAGAGTCAACGCGGGGGGTTGACGGGTACGTCCCGCGCAGCTTAGATCGTATTCGAGAAGCCGAGTTTCAATTCGAATTCTCGAAGTCGATCGACCGCATCGGTATACCTCGGGTGTCCAACACAGGGCGCAGGAGGTCGTCGCGGGGTTGACGGGTCGGGGCGAACCGAACGCCTCGATCACGAAGTAGCCATCTGCCGGGCGTTGGTGCGACTGCCCGGCTTAAGCGGACTGAGGTGAAATGTATGGCCAAGCCTGTGCTTCTCGTGCACGGTGCCTTCACCGGATCATGGGTGTGGGACAAAGTGGTTGCCGAACTGGAACAGCGCGGCATAAGGACAAAATCCGTGGATCTTCCGAGCCGCGGTCCGGGCGGAACGCTCGAGCGGGATGCCCAGGCAGTCCGCGATGCGTTGAAGGGTTTTGATGAACCGGCCGTCTTGGTCGGCCATTCGTACGGTGGTGCCGTGATTACCCGTGCTTCGGCAGACAACGACGGCGTGGCGCATCTCGTCTATGTGTGTGCGGCTCTGCCCCGGGCGGGCGAAGCCGTGAGCGACCTCCTGGGCCGCGACCCGGAGCCGCAGGGCGATCTCGGTGCCGCGCTCGAGCCGCGGGAGGACGGAACCGCCACGCTCAAGCGCGAGGCTGCACGGGAGTCCATGTTCAACGACGCCACCGATGAGCAAGTCGGGCCCATATTGGACAAGATGGGCCCACACGCGCTCGGCACGCTCGGTGAGGCTGCCACTGGGCTCGGTTGGCAGCAACACCCTGCCACCTACGTGATCACGCTGCAGGACAAGCAGTTCTCTGTCGCCTTGCAGCAGGAGTTCGCGAGTAATGTCGGCACTGTCGTCAAGGTGGACGCGGGGCACGGACCGATGTTCACGAAACCGGCGGAGATCGCCGAGGCGATCGCTGCAGCGGCGAGCTGATCCCACAGCGAAGGGCCGGGCCGGAATTTCTCCGGCTCGGCCCTTTTGACGCGGGATCAGCTGCCTCAAAGGAAGTCCCAGCCTTTCCGCTCGGACACGCACGCCTCGTATGCGACCGGATCGATGGTCTGGTATACGCCCAGGACACTGGTACCGTCGTCGCGGGTGACCCGGCAGAGGTGCTCATCGAGCCCTCGAATGCCAATGCGGGTTTCGGGCCGGGTGACGTCGAAGGTCTCCCCCTCAGTCATATCCGGGCCGTCATAACCGCCTTGATGGATATCGCCGCCGGGAGTCCCGCCGTACATGCCACACCTCAGAAAGGCGGTTTGCTGGCCGATCTTTTCGTAGTGCAGCTGGGTCTTCTCGCCGGTATCGAACTGGTAGTCCACGACGCCCTCGGTGAAGATCTGGGTGTCCGGCTCGAAGCGCAGCCGGCGGGTGGGCTTGAGGACCTTGGCGCAGCCTTTGCGGGCGTCGCCTAAGGGGTAATAGAGGCGGTCGCCCCAGATCGTCCAATCGGGGAAGGGGACGAAGGCGTTGCCGTTGGTACCGACGTGCAGGCCCGCGCCAAGTGACATGGCGGGACCGCCAACGCCGCGGCCAGTCCCCCAGTGCCGGTCCCTCGTCCCGGCAGAACCGGGTCCGAGGTCGAACCGTTCACCGTCGACCTCCACCCAGCCGGAGACCTCGCCAAAACTTTCGAAACCAGTTGTCACGTCGTTGCGACGGCCGGGCGGTATGCCCGCCGCGGAGTTGGACAGTGGTTCACGAAATATCTGCCGGGTGGTGTCTTGGAAGGTGAGGTCGTAACTGATGCCCCACTCGTTGGGCTCGAGGACGTAACGCCACTCGCGCAGGCCGCGCACGATCACCGGTGCGATTGGCCCAATCCGAAGTTCCGCCCGGTCGGCGCCGATGGTACGGAAGCTGCGGACTGTGGTGTGTCGTCCACGGACATTGACGATGGCGTAGGCCTCGGCACGGTCGAGATTGGGATAGAAGCTGCCGCCGGTGGCGACCAGGACATCGCCGGTGGTGTCGTGGGCGACCATCCAGTAGCGCTCGTACGCTCGGGGGTCGCCGGTCCACATGACGCGGACCGGGTCGGGGGTTTGGTGGATGAGGAAGTCATCGAGCGGGGAGAGTGGGAACTGCTCGGCGAAGTACTTGTCGCCCACTGTCAGGCCAGGGTGATCACTCATCTGCTCGTCATTTCTGTCAGGTCGGGTTGGTTGCGACGCGGTTGCGCAGGTGTGCGCCGATCTGGGCGCGGGCGGGACCAGCGGGAAGCTCGTGGATGCGGCTGGTCAGTTCACCGCGGAGCTTTTCGTTTCGGGCGATGGTCTCCGCCAAGTCACCCGGCTCGGGCTCGTCGGCGCCGAGGAGCACTGCAAGCCGGGCATTGTCGTCTCGGAGGAAAGGCATGGTGCGGGACCATGACTCGCCTACCCGATCGACCAGGCGCCGGGCGTTACGAACCAGTTCCCCGACGCTTAGCGGGGTCTCCGGGTCGTGCTCGACGAGGCGGAGCAGCCGGGCGGCGCCGGTGAGTTGTTCGTCGATCGTTGGTCTCATGCGGGTTCCTCCAGTACGGCGTCGAGCAGGGTGGTGAGGACACGGCGGGTGGGCCGGTAGGGCTCCTCCGCGCGTCCGTCGAGAAACGCGCGCAATCCGCTGACTTGCATGACAGCTGTTTTGAAGGCCGAGAACGCGATCCACCAGGCCAAGGCGGCCCGGTCGACGGTGACCCCGCTTTCGCGCTCGTAATAATTCACGAGATCCTCTGCTTCCCAAGACCTGTCGATGGTGTGCTCGGAGGCGCGCAGCGGCTGGGTGACCCAGCCGAGGTCCTCGAGCGGATCCCCGAGGTGGGCCAGTTCCCAGTCCAGCAGCGCGGTGACGTGTTTGTCTGCGAGCAGGAGGTTGCCCGGCTTGAAGTCGGCGTGGACCAGCACGGTCCGGCTCGACGTCGGGGCGCGTTCGCCGAGGATCGCCACCGCGTACTCCAACTCTGGCCAGGGCTCGAGCTGGTCCTGCCGGAGGATTGCAGTCCACTGGTCGAGTTCGGCGCGGGCGGCATGCCGCCCAGGGTCGACGAGCACGTCACCGAGACCTAGTGTGTGCCAGTCAACGGCGTGCACCTCAGCGAGGAGCGCACAGAATCGTCGAGCCAGGGAGATCCGTTCGGCGAGCGGCAGGGCAGAGTTGCGAAGCACACGGTAGTCGCAGGTGCCTGGTAGTCGCCGCATGATCAGCGAGGGGCGGCCTAGGGCGCGGCCGTCGGCGTCGAGCCAGCGGACGACGGGCGTGGGCAGGCCGCTCTTCTCCAGTGCCTGCAGAACCGCGAACTCCGTCGCGCGGTTGGTGTCGATCAGTCCCCCCTCGGGGTCCGTGCGCAGGATCAACGACTCACGGTGCTCGGCCCCGTCGGAACCGTCGAATACCAGGTCGAAGAGCCAGTTGTCACGGGAGCGACCACTGCCTGCCCGAGTCAGGTGCGTGATTCGCCCATTGTGCGCGTCCGGATGCGCGGCAAGGAACCGCCCCAGCCGCGTGGCGACCTCGGTCTCTTCTGTCATTGGTTCAGTCCTTCCCGAAGTGGGCCGCGATGCTCCGGTGCAGCGATCGTGATCATCAGTTCGGCTCGTTCCTGTAGGCCTCGGCCGCGCAGGTCGGCCACGCCGTGTTCGGTAACCACGAAATCGACGTTCGATCGAGCCGTGGTCACTGTCGGTGGCTCCAATCGGGTCACGATGCGGGAGTGCCGGCCTGCGGTGGCCGGCAATGCCACGATCGACCGACCGTCCGGGCAGCGCTGCGCAGCGCGCAAGTATTCGGCCTGACCACCGATCCCGCCGATGTATCCGGTGGGGATCTCTTCGGCGTTGACCTGGCCGGATAGGTCGACCTGCAGCGCCGAGTTCACCGCGACGAACCGATCGATGGTGCCTGCCGCGCCCGGGCCCACGACTTCGCGGACCGGTCGGACCTGCACGGGCGAGACGGACACGTACTTGTACAGCTCTGGCGACCCCGCCGCCTCGCTGATCACCACAGACCCTGACGCGGAACGCAATGCCCCGGCGTTGGCGAGATCGAGCAACCAGTCTCCGGCCAGGGTGGAGCGGATCGCGAGACCTCGATGTTCGGTCAATCCGCTCCCGATTGCCGACGGCACCGCCCCGATCCCGAGCTGGAGTGTGGCGCCGTCGGATATCAGATCGAGGACGTGTGTGGCGATTCGGCGGTGCACCTCACCGATAGTGGGCGGTGGGAGGGTCGGCAGTGGCCGGGAAGTCCGAATGGTGGCGGCGAATGTCGAATGATGCAGCGCCGGAGCGGAGGTGACCGGGAGTTGCTCGTTCACCTCCGCAATGACAACCCGGGAGCGGCCAATGAGCTCGTAGGTGTGGTCAACGGCCATCCCGAGGCTGTGATATCCCTGCGCGTCGGGTGTCGTGACTTGCATCAGGAGCACCATCTCCTGCCCACGGTGCGGCAGAACCCGGGATAAGTCGTCGAAGTGAGTGGGAATGACATTGAGCCGGGCATTATTCGGTGGGTGGGCCAGCGGGCCCAGGGCCCCGAACGATAGCAACGGCAGCGACGATGACCGGGTCAGTGCCTGGCTGTGCGACAGCCCGACGAACACCTGCACCCCGGTCGGAGCCGCGGTCAGCAGCTGCTCCAGAAGGGGGGTGGGTTCACCGACTCCCTGCGCTACGACGACGAGGTCCCCCGGCCGCAGCAGTGATGTCCAGTCCCCTCCCGCCGGCATCACAGCACAGCCACCGGAGTCACTGGGCTCCCAGTGGAACCCACCAGAGGCAGCGGAGCGAACAACAGCAGGAAGGTGGAGCGCTTGGCTTCGGCCAGCGTATCCGCCAGCGCGGCCAGGCTGAGGTTCTCGATCAGCGGCACCCCATGCCGATGGAGTAGGACAAGGTGGGCGGGGAATCCGGGCTCGGCGGTCTGCCGCTCTACCGCGTAGTTGTCCGCTCCGACCAGCGCGACGTCTCGTGCGGCGAGCCAGGTTGCCGCCTCCGCGGTGATTCCGGGCTCGTCAGCGAAGTAGTCGGCAGCCGTCCCGTGCGACTCCCACCAGCCCGTCCGGATTAACACGGCATCTCCGGGCTCGGGGGTGACTCCCGCCTCCGCGATCCCGCGCTCCAGGTCCGCAGCCTCCACCGGGCTTCGCGACGGCAGCGGGCCACCGGTAGTGGCGACCATGTCGACGAGCACTCCACGTGTGACGACGGGGACCAGATGCTCCGCCCCGCAGCGCTGGGCACCGCGGGTGGTCCGGGTCGAGCTCTCGGGATGACCATTGAACAGATGCTCGCCGGACCAGGCGTGAGACAGCGCATCAACGTGCGTGCCACTGTGCGTAGGTAATTGCACGGTGTCCTCGGCGAATTTGAACCCGCCGGGGGCGCGGGCGCCGAGAGCGTAGTCCCCGGCGTCCCGATTCATGAACCGGACGGGTCCGGGCCGGTGCCCCGGGGACGGGGTGTGTGGCCCCAACGGTTGAGCCAAAGACAACGTACGCCCGGACCGAACCAGTCCCGCCGCTCGCCGCGTGACTTCGGGGGTGACGAGGTTCAACGCCCCAGCCTGATCCTGCTCACCCCAACGGCCCCAGTTCCCGATCATGAGCTGCCAGCCCTCTCCGCCGCCAGCGCGGCGTCGACCAACACGACGGCATCCGGCTTCAGCAGCCGACGGGCAATCTTGCCGGTGTCCGTTCGCGGCAACTCGGTCACGAAGGAGATCAGCCAGGGAACCTTGTAGCCAGCGATCCGCTCCTTGCAGTAGCGGGTCAGCTCCTCTGGTGTGATCCGGTCCGAGCATGGGATCACAAAGGCGATCGCCACCTCGTCCTTCGACGGATGCGGGGCTCCCACAACCAATACCTCACGCACATCGGGATGCTCGGCAAGGAAGCTCTCCACCTCCGCGGGCGAGACATTGATCCCCGAGACCTTGATCATGTCGGTTGCCCTGTCGACAAAGGACACGGTGCCGTCCGGATGGAGCACTAGCCGGTCACCGGTCCGGAACCATCCGTCGCTTGTGAAGGCGGCGGAATTAGCTGCGTCGTCGTTGAGGTAACCGGGGGTGATGCGGCCACGTACCTGCGCCTCGCCTGCCTGGCCGACGGGAAGAACGGCTCCCGTCTCTTCGTCCACCAAGCGGATCGCGACGCCGGGCAGCGGATGCCCCTGAGTGGCCATTCGATCGGCCAGAGGCATCCGGTGATCGGTGACGCAACAGTTGCCATAGGTCTCGGTGGAGCCGTAGATGTTGCAAATCTCCCCCACCCCCAACTCGACCACTGCGCGCTGCACGGTATCGGGACGCCCGATGGTGAGCCCGGTACGCAGAGAACCAATTCCCCGCATCTGCTCTGCACACTGCGTGGCAAGGACGTCGATCATCGCGGGGAGAAGATATGCTGCGGTGACATTCTCGCGTTGCATCACATCCACGGCCTGACCCGGAGTGAACTGTTCCTGCAGCACGAGACAGGCCCGGTGAGTCATCGTGGCCAGGGCCGCGTTGGCGCAGCCGTAGCTCCAGAACAGCGGTGATCCAAGCCATACGCGATCCTGCTCGCCCAGTCCCATCCGCTCACCGATGTGAAATGCATTCACCACGAGGTCGCGGTGACTGAGTGGCACAGCCTTGGGCGTACTCGTAGAGCCAGAGGTGTATAGGACGTACGCCACCCGCTCGCCCCGACCGGACGGTTCCTTGATCGGATTCCCGGTGGCGTGCTGATCGGTGAGATCGGCCCACGAACTCGTGGCAGCCGGGTAGTCCTCGCCGATCACCAGTACGTGCCGTAGGTTCGGGAATCGGTTGCTGCGCAACGGCCCTCGGTCATCGAGCTCGGGAACCAACGCGCGAAGCTGGGCCACCAGGTCCGTGCCCCGCACTCGGTCCACCATCACGAGGACCGACGCTCCGGAGGACCGCAGCAGAAAGTCGAGGTCATAGGCCTTGGCCCAGGTGTTGAATGCGTCCACCCGGGCGCCGCAACGCATCGCACCGAAGGCCACCGGAATCCATTCGGGAATATTGGGTGCCATCAGAGCGACGGTGTCGTCCTCCCGTATTCCGAGACTGTGCAGAACCCGGGCGGCGACCTGGCTCTGCGCGGCGAGCTCCGCGTACGTCAGCCGTGTCGTCTCGGAGACGAGTGCGTCGCCGGCGGGCGTGGCAGCAGCGCAGGCGTCGAGCAGTTCGGGCAGAGTCCGGGCAGTCGGCGGTGGCACGAGGAGTTCCTCGGCCGGGGAGCCCTGCTCCCACACGGTGGTTTCTGACACGGTATTGCGTCTCCTCATGTACATGCCTCTAGGCGTCAACTACATCCGAGATGTTTTCAATATTGCGAATTTCGATTCTACATATCGAATCTAGTCAAGTGCTTGTACACCGGCAAGTGGAAGTGGTCCCATTGCATCCGGTGGAACGAGGCCAGGCGCCGGGCGTCAGCGGCCGGTCCACTTCGGCTCGCGCTTCTCGGCGAAGGCGCGCGCGCCCTCCTTCGCATCGTCGGAGGCGAGAACGGTGGAGGTGATCTCGTCTTGCCGGGCGAAGCTCTCCTCGGTGGACCAGTCGCGCTGCTGGAGGATGACTTGCTTGCTCGCGGCGACGGACAGTGGCGCGTTATCGATGATCCTGCGCGCGAGCCGGGTGGCTTCGGCGAGCGCGCCGCCGGGCTCGGTGACCCGGTTGACCAGACCATGAGCGTGCAGGCATCGTGCATCGACGGGATCCCCGGTCAGGGCCATCTCCATCGCGACGCGCTGCGGAATCAAGCGCGGCAGGCGAATCAAGCCGCCGGCCGCGGCCGCAAGGCCGCGCCTGGCCTCGGGCAGACCGAAGACCGCGTCCCGCGCGGCGACGACGAGGTCACAGGCGAGGGCGGCCTCGAAACCGCCGGCGAGGGCGTACCCTTCGACGGCGGCGATCAGCGGTTTGTCCGTTGGCGTGCGGGCGATACCCATCAGTCCGCGGTGTTTGACCCGGGTACTCTCGCCGCGCAGGAACGCCTTGAGATCCATTCCGGAACAAAAGGTGCCGCCGGCGCCGGTGAGGATGCCGACTCTGAGATCCGCCCGGGCGTCGAGCTCATCGACAGCCGCGCACACTCCGTAGGACACGGCGCTGTCGATGGCGTTACGGACCTCCGGTCGATTGATGGTGATAATCATCAATCGATCGTCGACCTGGACGAGTACGGGGTCGGTCATTGTGGGGCTCCCTCTGTCGTACTCAAGTGGCGGCAGTAAAGACGGGCACAGGCAGCTCATCTGCGGACGTCTTGAAGCCGAGGTGAACGGGGAGACCGATGCGGAGCGGGATGTTGTCGGTGAGACGGCCGAGCACCCGAACACCCTCCTCCATGTCCACGGTGACCAGGGTGTAGGGGACCTGGTCGCGAACATTGGAAGTGAAGGCGTGGTGGCTGATCGTCCACGAATGAACCGTGCCGTGCCCGGTCGCCGTTACGTGTTCCACGGCGAAGGAGTGGCAGGTGGGGCAGAGCATCTGCGGGTAGTGGCGAATGCGCCCGCAGTCCATACACTTCTGGAGGACCAGCCGGCCCTTGGCGGCCCCGGCCCAGTAGGCGTCGGACAGTTCGGCCATGTCAAGCCCCTTCCATGATCGCTACGGCGCCGTCGCCCATGTCGCCGTAGCCGGTGACCAGACCGACCCGGGCACCGTCGACCTGAGCGGCGCCGCCGTCACCGCGTAATTGCCGGACGAGCTCGACGATGTGATTCATTCCCAGCATGTGCCCCTGAGACAGGAGCCCGCCGTGGGTGTTGGTGGGCAGTGCCCCGCCGAGACGGAGCCGGCCGTCCTCGACGAATTTTCCGCCGTCGCCCTTGGCGCAGAAGCCGAGGTCCTCGAGCTGGCAGAGCACGACCCAGGTGAAGCAGTCGTAGATCTCGGCAACATCGATGCTCGCGTGGGAGATGCCCGCCATCGAGAAGGCGATTGGCGCGGCCTTGGCGACACCGACGGTGGTCAGGTCGGAACGTTGGGTGATGGCGCTGGGCGAATCGGGGTGACCCATCGCCACCCCGCGCAGGACGACGGGGCGGTGCCGTAGGTCCCGCGCACGTTCGGGAGTGGTGACGACGTACGCGGCGCCGCCATCGCTTTCCAGGCTGCAATCCAGCAGTCTGAACGGATCGGTGATCATCCGCGAGTTCTGGTGGTCCTCGACGGTGATGGGTGTGCGCATCACGGCGTGTTCGTTGAGTACCGCGTGTGAACGTACCGCGACGGCGATCTCGGCAAGCTGGCGGCTGGTGGTGCCGTAGAGCTCCATATGTCGACGGGCCATCGGGGCGTAGAGCTGGGCGGGGGCGATCGCGCCGACGGGCCGCTCGAACTCGGTGATGTAGTGAAACTGGGGCATCTGGTGGATACGCACCCCGGCCCGGGCCCCACTGCTGACGTTGCGCCCGGACGGGACGAGAACAGTGGTGCAGATTCCTGCTGCGATGGCGGCCGCAGCCATCTGGATCGCCCCGACCGCACTGGCTCCGCCGTGCGGAACCAGCCCGGAGAATCGAAGGTCGGTAAGGCCGAGGTTGTGAATGTACTCCTCTGCCGGGGCACCAGTGATTCCGATCGGGATCACCCCGTCGACGTCCCGAGGCCGCAGCCCGGCGTCTTCGATCGCGAGCAGTGAGGCCCTCAGCTGCAGCTCCAGTGCGCTCTCCGTGGCCGAACGAGAGTACGGGGTCTCGCCGATGCCAGCGATGGCCGCGGCGCCGTTGAGTGTCATTGTGGTCTCTCCTATTTGGGGTTGCTGTCAGCGGTCCCCGTCGCTGCGCCGCCGAGGACCTTCCCGATTTGACGTCGGTAGCGCACAGGATCGAGTTCCAAGCCGTAGCGGGCGCTGCCCGGAAAGTGTTCGGCCAGGAAGCGCTCTTCGCGGGCGATGTCGCGGTGCATCCCGGCGCTGTCCGGAAGGGCGGCGTCACCACGCAGTGCGGCGGTCATAAGCCGAGACTGGACGTCCATCATCGAGATGTTGGCGCCGCCGGAGACATTGAAGAACCCAATGAAGTACATTCCCGGCCAGTCTGGATGCACGACCCGCTTGTAAGCCTTGATCTGGTGTTCGACGATCGGGGAGACCTTCTTCGATAGAAAGGGCAGGTCGACCTCGTATCCGGTGGCCGCAATAATCGTGTCGACCTCGGCGCTGGTGCCGTCGACGAACGTGACGGTGTGCCCGTCGATTCGCTCCACTCCCGGACGAACGTCGATGCGCCCGTAGGACACATGCGCCATATACGTGGCACTGCTGGCAGGGTGCGTGCGGGTTGCCGGGGTCCGAAACCCCCATTGTTCCGGGCGTCCGTGATACACCCGGCTGATCCAACGCATTGCTTGCCGTTGCACCACCCACGGAAGCCAGCGTCTGTTGATCTTTGCCAGCACCCGCGCCGCGGGAAGCCCCAGGATCATCCGCGGCATGATCAGAAGCGGAGAGCGCGCCGAGCTGAGTGTGTGCGCCGCGAACGGCACCAGGTCCGAGGCGATGTCGAGCCCGCTATTTCCCGCCCCGACTACCAGCACCCGGTGCCCGGCGAAGGGCGCAGGTTCTCGATAGGAGTTGGAATGCAGGTATCGGCCGGTGAAATCGGTGGCCCATGGGGGGTGGGCAGGCAGGCCCTGATGCCCACTGGCAACCACGACGACATCGAATGTCTCCTCGCTGCCTTCCTCGGTTCGCACGATCCAGCCGGCACCTGGCTCTCCGTTGACCGGTTCGACCGCGCTCACTCGGCTGCGAAAGCGGATGCGCGCACCGATACCGAAATGATCGGCAACCGACTCCAAATATGACCGTACGTGCTGATGAGCGGGGAACAGAGGCGTGTCGTCCGGGAACGGAAAGCCCTCGAAGGACGTGCTCCGTGGCTCCGAATTGATGTGCAACGAGGAGTAGGCGACGCTGAGCCCATTGTCGTTGTCGTAAACCCAGAGCCCACCCACGTACGATCCGGCCTCGAACACTATGACCTCGTGTCCGTCTGCCAACAGATGACGGGCCGCACTCAGGCCTGCCGCCCCGGCCCCGATCACCGCGCAACGCCTCTTCTCAGACACTGTGCACATCCGAATGGTCGGCACTGCCAAGCGGCAAGGGAATGATAGTCATCAACCGATCTCCTCCACGGACAGCTAGAATTCAGAATCTCGAATCTACTTTCCTAACTTCGATAAGTTAAGCGGATGAAGCGCCCTACGGTCAAGATGTACGACGCGGCCGATATCCGTCAGCAGGAACGAGGCGCCGAACTGTCCGGATTCTGGACCTACACCAGACCCGTTGCGCTGCTGTCGATCCGCTTCACGGAAAGCAGCTGGGACCGCTCCTATCGCCGGCGCTGCCGCAGGAGGGTGCTGCGTCTGCAGTGGCACCCCCGATGGGGTCGTACTTGACCTGACACCCAGCCTGGGGTTACACATTCTCGAATAGCAATTCTGTTTACCGAAGAGATGACGAGGTAGCCGAATGATGTCGCCAGATCCGCACTCGCACCGCCCCGACGCACGGTTGGGGCCGTTGAGCGGTATCCGTGTCGTTGAGAACGCTTCGATCGTCCTCGGACCGCTCACCTGTCAGTATTTGGCGGCGATGGGTGCGGATGTGATCAAGATCGAGCCCCCCTCCGGTGATATGACCCGCCGCATCGGCCCGCGCCGTGCCGAGGGCATGGGGGCGCTGTTCATGACCAACAACAGGAATAAGCGCAGCGTTGTTCTCGATCTGAAGAGCCCCGACGGGCAAGAGGCCCTGCGCCGGATCGTGGACACAGCCGATGTCTTCGTGCACTCGGTCCGGACGGCCGCCGCCCGCCGGATCGGCCTTGTCTACGAGGAGCTTTCGGCACGAAATCCGGGCCTGGTGTTCTGCCATGTTGCTGGATTTTCCGATGGCGGTCCCTACGGACCCAATCCTGCTTACGACGACATCGTCCAGGCCCTCAGCGGATTGGCGATGCTCCAGCGGGTGGTCACCGGCGAACCGCGATACGTCCCCTCGATCCTGGCGGACAAGATCACCGCTGTCCATGCGGCCTTCGCCATCAGCAGCGCCCTTCTCGAACGCTCACGCACCGGGCTCGGGCAGGCCGTAGACGTCACGATGCTCGAGACGATGACCGCGTTCGTCAGTGCCGAGCACCTGTGGGGTCACGCATTCAACCCGCCGCTCGGACCGATGGGCTATGAGCCGGTCGTTACGGCTGCCCGCCGCCCATTCCAGACCGTGGACGGCTATCTCGCTCTCATGCCTTATTCGGACGCACAGTGGATCCGCTTTTTCGAGATCGTCGAACGCTACGACGTCCTTGCCGACGCGCGCTATACCACTCTCGCCGGCCGTCAGGAGAACGTCGCGCTGGTATGGAACGAGCTCGGCATTGAGGTAGCGAAGCGGACCACCGCCGAGTGGAGCGAAATCCTCGAGAAAGAGGACATCCCGTACGCGCAGGTCAATTCGCTCGAGGATCTGCTCGACGATCCCCACTTGGAGGCCATCGGGTTCTGGCGGATGATCAGCGATCCGGACGGGGGGCAGCTGCGTGTCCCCGGTGACGGAACTGCCTTCTCCCGTAGCGTGAGCCCAGCGCCGGCACCACCGCCACACCTCGGAGCTCACACCCGCGAGGTACTCAGCGAGGTCGGGTTGAGCCCCGATGAGATCGCCGAACTAGCGAGCTCCGGCGCGTAGGGCACCTAGACCGAAGTTTGGACGAACCTGGGTGCCGGGTGCGCCTTTGATCTGCCCTCTTCTCGGTTTGCGAGCTGTCGGGTGTAGTCAGAGTATTGGGTGTGTCGTGATACACGACGAATGCGACTGCATGCAGGTCATGACAAAGCGTCACGACGCGGTCTATGTGGTCAGAGCGCGGAAGTCGCACGTGGACTACGAGTCCGCCGATCTGCGGCGGACCTTCCGCGAAGTTGCCCGGGTCCGCAACGAGACGGTGGCGAACCTGTCCACGCCGCCCGCCCACGTGATCGACTGGTTCGAGGCCGGGTTGAAGTGACAGACGCTGGTGCCGGCCGCCACGACGGCCAGGGTGCCGCACGGACACGTCGCCGCGGTGTGGGCGATGGCGCACCGGTGGGGTTGCCCGCACTGCTCAGCCCGGCCGGCCGGTTGCGGGTCTGACGATTGCACTGCCCCTCGCCCGGGCGGTGGCCAGCCTCGAAGCTGGCCACCGCCTTCTGGTGGGCCGACACCACCCTCGGGGTGGACCTGGGCGTCGCCCACGCATCCACCGACGAGATCTACGCGACGATGGACTGGCTTGTCGGTCGGCAGGACACGATCGAAAAACGGCTCGCAGGAATGCATCTCGACCATTGGTGAATCCATCGCGGATCGTGATGTTCGACCTGTCCTCCTCCTGGGCGATCGGCCGGCACTGCGACCTGGCCGCCCGTGGCTACTCCCGCGACGGGAAGAAGGGCTGCGAGCAGATCGAATACGGGCTGCTCACCGACTGAGGGTCGTCCGGTCGCGGTGCGGGATTTCCCGGAAAACACCGCCGACCCGGCCGTCTTCACGCACGCCGTGACCGCAATTAGAAGGCACTTTCGGACTCGAGAACTGCTGATGGCCGGCGACCGCGGGATGGTCACCTCCGCCCGCGTTACAGCCCTCAACGAACTCGGCGGGGCTGACCGCACTGCGGCCCCGCAGGTCGCCTCGCTCGCCGCCGACGACGGGTCGCTGCAGATGAGCCTGTTCGACATCCGGAACTACGTCGAGATCAAGCACCCCGACTACCCCCGGGAACGGTTAACTGTCGGCCGCAACCCGGCTCTAGCCGATGAACGCCCGCAAACGCGGCGAGCTGCTCGACGCCACCGAGGCGGAACTGGGCAAGATCGTTCGCCGCGGTATCCGGGGCCGAGGCCGGGAAGATCGACCTACGGGTCGGCCGGGTGCCGGGAAATACAGGGTGGGCAAACACTTCCACGTCCGAATCACCGACACGTCACTGACGGTGACCCGTGACCGGGACCGGATCGACGCCGAGGACGCCCTCGACGGGATCTGCACCCTGCGCACCACCGCCAGCGCCGACGAGCTCGACACCGCCACCGTGATCGTCGCCTACAAGCACGTCTCCCGCATCGAAGGCTACTTCCGGTCCCCCAAGGCCATCGACCTGGACCTGGACCTGGACCTGGACCTGCGCCCCATCTACCACCGCCTCACCGGCCAGGTCACGGCGCACGTACTGATCTGCATGCTCGCCACCTACCTACCTCACCTCGCACCTGCGCAAGGCCTGGGCGCCGTTGACCTACGAACACCCGCCGCACCAGTAAGGATCCCGTTGCACCGGCGGCCCGCCCGGCCGCCGCCGAGACCAAGGCGACCCGCAAGATCACCACCGACTGTGACCTGCCGGTCCGATCCCGCCAAGGGCTGCTGGCCCACCTGGTCACCTTGACACACAACGACCCGCGCTACGGCGCCGCCGGACCGATCGTGGCGACCCTCGCCGTCACCACCGCCACCCAACGACGCGCCTTCGAACTCGTCGACACCACCATCCCCCTGACCGTCAATTGGCTAGAACAATCACAACCGAAAGCAGCGAACCCCCAGCTCAACTGGGGGTTCGTTCGTCCTCATGGCCGTAACTTCGGCCTCGACATCTGACCGGACTGCGTCGGCCGAGCACTTGATGGGCTCAGCCTACGGCGCCCGCCATCCGAAGTTCCTCTATCCGCTCTGCGGGAAGACCGAGTTCGGTGAGAATCTCGTCGGAGTGCTCGCCGACGCCGGCTGCGGGCCGGGCGACGGAGCCGGGTGTCCGGGAAAACCGCGGCGCCGGTGCGGGTTGCACCACGCCGTCCACGGTCACAAATGCCTTCCTGTGGACGTTGTGTGGATGGCTCGGCGCCTCACTCATCCGTAGAACCGGCGCGAAGCAAGCATCCGTACCTTCCAGCAAACGGCACCATTCGTCACGCGTTCGGGTACGGAAGATCTCGGTAAAACGACGGGATGCCTCCGGCCATCCCTCCGGGTCCCACTGCTGGGGTAGGCCGGAGTCCGTCAGGCCGACCCGGTTCAACAGCTCGACGTAGAACTGGGGTTCCATCGCCGCGATCGCGACGTGTTCACCGTCGGCGGTCTCGTAGACGTCATAGAAGTGCGAGCCGCCGTCGTTGGGATTGGACTCGCGTTCCTCGACCCACGCACCGCGGCCAAACAGCTCATACATCATCGTCATTTGATAGGCAGCGCCGTCGATCATTGCGGCGTCGACCACCTGGCCGCGCCCGGAGCGCATTGCTTCCATAAGTCCGGCCAGGAGCCCGGAGACCATGAGCATGCCGCCGCCACCGAAGTCTCCCACGAGGTTCAGTGGGGGTGACGGTGGCAGGGCCCGGCGTCCCAGCGGAGCCAAAGCGCCTGCCAGCGCGATGTAGTTGAGGTCGTGCCCTGCGACGGTCGCGTAAGGCCCTTCCTGACCCCATCCGGTCACGCGACCATAGACCAGTCGCGGGTTTCGTCCGAGGCACTCCTCAGGGCCGAGCCCGAGCCGCTCCATGGTGCCGGGCCGGAAGCCCTCGATCAGAGCGTCAGCGCCCTCGACGAGCTCGAGCGCGGTGGCGAGTCCGTCGGTGTGTTTGAGGTTCAGCGCGATCGATCGGCGGCCGCGGCCGAGGATGCCGTCGGTCATCGAGGACATCCCACCGTCTTGGCTTGGTCCGTGTGGCGCTGGCCGGTCGATACGCACGACGTCCGCACCGAGGTCGCTCAGCATCATGGCACTGAACGGGGCAGGCCCGACGCCTGCGAACTCCAGCACCTTGACCCCATGGAGGGGTCCTGCGGCGGCCGCACGCGATGTCACTGTCCAGTGTCTCCGGTCTCGGGTCCGCTCAACGGGTCGGCATGGTGGACTCGGCCGAGGTCCCGCTCCACCAGCACCGCGGTGGCGGCCGCCGACTCGATGAGCGCCCGCTCTGCCTCCGCGTCAATACTATTGCTGAGCGTGGAAAGGTGGATCGCCGCGACCACCGTGCTGTGATCAGCTCGGATGGGTACAGCAATCCCCACGACGCCAATGATCGCCTCTTCACGACTGACAGCGAAGTCTTGCTCGGCGATGCGGTCCAGTTCTCGCTCGAGTTCCGCGTCCTCGACCAGGGTGTGCTTGGTCAACTGCTGCCGGTCGCCGGCGAAAAGCCGGCGGCGCAACTGCCGGTCATTCGCGGCGAACAGCTTGCCCACGGCCGTCGCGTGCAGGTATAGGGACTGACCGAGCCGGATGTCTACCGTGACCGGTCGCGAGCCCTGGAACCGGTCGACGTAGGCGACCCTGCGGCCGAAGGGAACAGCCAGATAGACGTCGTATCCGGTTTGTCGGGCCAGCTCGCCCAGGTGCCGGCGACTGATTGCCCGCACCTCCAGTCCGTCGACGATCCGGATACCGAGCCGGATAGCGCGCGGGCCCAGCGAGTACCGCAGATCCTCTCGGACCGCGGCGACGTCGGTCGCCACCATCCGCTTCAGCAGGTTGTGGCTGCTGCTCATCGGTAGGTCGAGTCGTTTGCTGATCTCGGTGACAGTCATCCCGTCGGGACGACTTACCAAGAGTTCGAGGACGTCGAACGTCCGCGAATATCTGTCATTGCTGCCCATCAGCACCACCGAATCGGCTGTTTCGTTTTGCCGCACAGATTCCTTTTGCCGCACAGGCCGATGGTAGCTCGCCTATTCCGAAATTGGGAAATGATTTCGGGATACGAGCGGCCTCGACCCGGAGGGCCGGAGACTTCAGGTCAGCCGACAAGGTGACCGTCAATGACCCTTGACACACGAGGCACAATCTTCTTAGATTCGAGATGCGGAATCCATTTTCGAGAAAGGCGGTCCGCCTCTTGATGACCCCAGACACTGACCGACCGCCCGCCACAACCAAGCGGGGCGCGCATCTCGCTCACTCCCCCAGCAGATGGACTCTCACATCAAGGTTTTCGTGAGTGTGCGAGGTGCTGGGTTGCTCGAACCACGAAATGACCGGCACGCTCTCGCCATACTTCGCCAGCGCCCCTCGCTTCGGGCAATCCATCTAGTCCGTCGCGGTTTTCACCTACGCTGGAACGACCCGACGCCTGGTCGCCGAACGCATGCGCGGACGACGAATACACGATCGAACGGCTGCACGGCACGAAAGGGCCCGCTGTAATCGACACGCTGTGGGGCTGAGCCGGTAAGGCCCGCGATCCTCGTAGAGGAGGCCATGCGCGCCAGTAGGTAATTGCAGTGCGGTGCCGTCAGCACAGCGGCCTACATGGCCACGAATGCAGACGCACCCCATGTAAGGATCTCGGCCCACTCCGAGCACCCGCCAACTGACCGACCTAAGGAACCAGGAAAAGCCGTGATCCCTCGCACCATTTTCTCGACCGAGCACGATCTCTACCGTCAGACCGCCCGACGCTTCATCGCCGAGGAAATCCTCCCTTACTACGAGCAGTGGGAGGAGGATGGGATAGTCCCACGGCATGTCTGGCACGCTGCAGGCAAGATCGGGCTCCTTTGCCCCTCCGTTCCTGAGGAATATGACGGCGCCGGCGGAAACTTTCTGCACAACACAGTGATCATCGAGGAGATGGCCCGGGTCGGGGCCACTGCCCCAACCTTCTACCTCCAATCGGACATCATCGCGCCCTACCTCGTGCACTTCGGTACCGAGGAGCAAAAGCAGCGCTGGCTGCCGCCGATGCTCAGCGGCGACATCGTCACAGCGGTGGGGATGACCGAACCCTCTGGCGGCAGCGACTTACAGAATCTGCGAACCTCCGCCCGGCGGGAGGGCGACGACTTCGTGGTCAATGGGCAAAAGGTATTCATCACCAACGGCCACTCCGCGGATCTGCTTGTCTTGGCCTGCCGCACCAATGACGCACCCGGCGCCAAGGGCGTCAGCCTCCTACTGGTGGAGACAGATACCGTGGGGTTCCACCGCGGACGCAAGCTCGGCAAGATCGGATGCAAGGCCCAGGACACCGCCGAGCTGTTCTTCTCCGACATGCGCGTCCCTGCCGTGAACATACTCGGCGAGGAGGGCCGCGGCTTCTATCACCTCATGACCGAGCTTGCCCAGGAACGCCTCGTTCAGGCCGTCCGCGCGGTCTCGTCAGCCGAGGCCGCGCTCGAATGGACGATCGAATACTGCCGCGACCGGTCGATGTTCGATCGGACACTCGCGGACTTCCAGAACACCCAGTTCACGCTAGCCCAACTGCACTCCGATGTGCTCGCCCAACGGGTGCTCGTCGATCGCTGCATCGAGCTGCACGTCGAGGGAGGCCTCGACGCCGTCGACGCTGCCAGTGTCAAGATGACTACCACACAGCTACAGGGCCGAGTTATGGACGAATGCCTCCAGCTGTTCGGCGGCTGGGGATACATGTCCGAATACCCCATCGCGCGCGCCTACGTCGACGCCCGGATGACTCGCATCGGCGGCGGCTCGATCGAGGTAATGAAACACATCATCGGCCGCTCGCTGTTCCGAGAAGCGAGGTCCTGAGAACCAATAGAGCGGAATCTTCGACAGACCCGACAGCAGTAGGATCATCCTCCAACCGACCTGGCTGAGGTGACCTGATTGACTGAGCTTGACCGAGGATGATGAAGGTTTGAGCACGGTGACGCATCGTGGAGATGCAGTGCTTCAGCGAGTAGGTTCGGCAGCGGTGCACGTTCCCCACAGCGACGGCGTGCGGTGGGAAAGGAGTCGAACAGAGATGACTTCTAGCGATACTGATCCATTCACCGGGATCTCCGATCCTCTGATAACTCACGATCTCGACGAAGCTCGCACCTACATCGACCAGGTATACGCCTCACATCGTCTTGAGGCGCACACGCACAGACAACTCGATTTTCGGCATCAGTATTCGAAATCGGGGCGATTGACAATCGGGCATCTCACCTATGGTGCCGATGTCTCCCTCGACATCGCGCCCACCGAAAAGTCGTACCATGTTTGTCTACCGTTACAAGGGCGATGCGTCGTCGAGGACGGAACCGAACGCGCGCAGATCGGTGACGGTCATGCCGCAATACTTCCCCCAATGCGTTCACTGACCGTCCGGTGGACTCCCACCTCTATACAGCACGTTCTCAAAGTGCCGCAGGAGGCACTCGAGATGCAGTTGGCACGGTTGATCAACCAGCCAATCGACAGTTCGCCTACGTTTGCGCTCGATGTCAATTTGGGAACCGGCGCGGCTCAAGCTCTTCAGGCGTCGGTCGCATTTTTGTGGAGAGAGCTTTCGCGTGTTGATGGCCTCTCCACCATTTCCTTGGCTCGTGAGCACCTCGAACAGAGCATCTTGACTCAGCTGCTCTTCGCAGTCGAACACCAGTATTCGGAGCTCGTGCGCGCGGACGTGCGCCAACCCCGCCCTAGCAGGATCCGGAAGGTGCTCGACTACATCGATGCTTATCCCGAGCGGGATCTGAGCACGCCATATCTTGCGGAGGTCGCGGGAGTGACCGAGCGGGCGTTGCAGGCAGGCTTTCGGAAGTTGGTGGGGGTTTCCCCGAGTACCTACGTCCGGGATGTGCGTCTTGAGCGCGTCCATGCCGAACTCTTGATGGGTCCTGAATGCGGTACCGTCACCGAGATCGCCTCTCGTTGGGGCTTCTATCATTTGAGCCGCTTCGCCGGTCAGTACAAGCGCCGCTTCGGTGTCCTGCCGTCGGAGACTATGGCCCGAGGCCGTTGAGATCGATTCCTTTGAATCGTTGTCGAACAACTTCGCCCGCCTATCCACCGACTGGTGACGTCGGCGGGTGGTTCGGAACCCAAGCAGCGTTCGTCCAATTCGAGAGTTTGTGAGCTGAGATCTGCAAGCACCCGGCTAGGTCGGTCCCGTGCGCGGGGGTGGGCGGCCAGTCACTGACAAGCGCGGAACGAAGCTGGATCGCACGGCTCGGCGGCAAGCCGATTTTCGTCCTCAGTGTCGCCACCTGCTGGCTGCTGGTGCGGGTATGGAGGCGGTCTCGTCTTGCGTTACGTCCCCGGTCGATCTGGTCGAGGCGGCGGTTGGGCACTGCCCGAATATGGAGAGCACCGCTCGATACGAACCAGTCCGGTTGTTGGCGCGCGTGGAAATGCCACATGAGGTGATACCCGGCCGCCCGCACGTCCAGCACCTCACTGTCCGGCCAGTTGTCCGTCGACTGTCAATGGCCAAGTAGAAGTGGATCTGGCGCATTTTTCGTGAAGCCGCTTGGCGTGTCACTGACCTGCATCGACGAGGTCGGGTGAGGATTCTCCGGGTGCGCAGAAGACGGTGTGTGGGTCCTACTCCTGCATTTGGTACTTCGATCGTTCGCTGCGGGCCTGGTCTGTGATCTCGACGCCGTCACAGCGGGGCTGACACTGCCGCACAGTTCCGGCGCCGCCGACGGGCACGCGAACAGGAGCAAGATGCTCAAACGGCAGATGTACCGGCGAGCCAACTTCGACTTACTCCGCAAACGCGTCATATACGCCGGATAGTCAAGCGCCCCATAGAAATCACGAAAGTTGCGCTAGATCCACTTTCTCATGGTCACGGATATCGACACCAGTCGGCGATTGAATTGGAACGAACGTGGACCGCCGGCCAATCGCAGACAGCGCGTTCGCCAACACCGAGGGACGGCAACGCCCCACCGTGCAGTCACGCGCCTATGCCCGTCCCAACTTCCCGGAAACACCGGGATCCGGAAAACTTGCCGAACGACCGATAGTCAACAACCTACGGGACCCCCCAAGGTTCGGAATGAGGATAGTCCAGCTTCGCCGCGGGGATAGTGATGCAGACCACATCGACGTACCGTCGGCGGCAAGGGATTTTCACGATCCAGACTTCGGATTCGAAAGGTCGAATACAGATGACTGCCAGCGTTACGAAGAAGTGGACCGATGCCGAGAGGATCGAGGCTCAGCGTCAGTGCGTCGAACACCATGTCGCTCTGGAGAATGCCGGCGAACAGAGCCGAGTTCTGAAGGAGACTTTCGCCACCGAGGGCGTCTTCTACGACGTGGTCCCCGGTGTCACCCATTTCGAGGGGCTTCAGGGCGTCGCCGACTTCTACGACATGCTCTTCAGTGTCCTGCCGGACATGCACATCAAGGTCACCCACACTTACGACGTTCCGGGTTGTTGTGTGCGCGAAGGCGTTGTCACCGGAACCCATTCGGCCGAGTTTGCGGGTGTTCCCGCCTCGGGAAAATTCATCTCCTTCCCCTTCTGCGGGCTCTACATTTTCGGTGACGACCCGACCAAGTTGATTGCCGAGCGTGCCTATTGGGACAACGACGGACTGTTCCGTCAAATGCGTGGCGAGGAGGACGCTTCCCAGGGAACACCTTGGGACACAACGCAATAAACAACCGCCCCTACTCACAACACGAGCTCCGATTCCTGGCGCTAGAACCACTGGGCGATGAGGTCTCGACCGGCGCAGCTGCGGCGACAGTGAAGATCACGGAGCAAAGGAGTAACGAATGACCATAGACGACCAGATCGATCGTCGCGACTATTTCAACGATTTCGACCTCGACGCACCCGATTTCGCGGAGAACTACGAAGAGGTCCTAGGTGAGCTCGTGGCTAAGTGCCCGATGGCGCGAAGCAACGTCGCCGGCGGATACTGGGTAGTGAGCCGATATGAGGACGTTCGCGAGTGCTCGCAGGACTGGGAAACATTCTCCAGTGAGGGTGGATTCGAGCCCGGGCGTGGTGGCGAGGATGGTGGCGCGAAACTCTATCCCGTCGAGCTCGATCCCCCGTATCAGACACGTTGGCGCACCGCGCTCGGCCCCTATTTCAATCCCCGAGCGATCAAAACGCGCACCGAGAGCATTCGCGAGCAGATCACCGAACTCATCGACGGATTCATCGAGAAGGGAAGCTGTGATTTCGTCGACGAGTTCGCGGCACAGCTGCCCGGACGCGTGTTCTTCGCAACGTTCCTCGGCGTCCCTCTCAGTGAGCTCCCCTACATCCAGCAGGCCACGGACATAGCGATGCGTGGACCCATGGACCAACGTCCTCAGGCGTGGGGACAGATTGCGGAATTCCTCGACAAGTACCTCAGGATGCGCGAGAAGGAGCCGCCGCGCAACGATTTTGTCGACGTCATCCTAACTGGAGTACTCGACAAGGACGGCGAACCGTGCTCATGGGAGCACAAGCTGTTCATTCTGATCGACCTGCTTGCCGGAGGCATCGGCACGACCACTTATCTGCTCGCTGGTATGGCACACCATCTGGCGACCCATCCCGAGGATCGGGCTCGTCTTGCGGCAGATCCCTCGCTACATCGCGGTGCCATCGAGGAATTCATCCGATACTACGCGGCCATCGTTGCCCTGGGGCGGACTGCGACGCGCGATACCGAGGTGGCGGGTCAGAAGATCGACAAGGGCGACTTTCTGATGCTCTCGTTCGCGGCGGCTTGCCGCGATCCGCAGGTGTTCGACAATCCGCACGAGGTGGACATCGATCGCCACATTGCAGTCAACCCGGCGTTCGGGTCGTCGGGACCGCACCGCTGCATTGGGTCTCACATCGCCAGACTGGAAGCCGCTGTCGCGTTGGAGGAAATTCTCCGTCGCCTCCCCGATATCACCATGGCCAGCGGGGAACAGCCGGTTTACAGCAACAGCACGATCACTCGGAATATGGACAAGCTCCCATTGGTGTTCACTCCCGGACCAAAGGAGGTTCAGCAATGAAATATATTGTTGATGAGGCTTTGTGCTCCGGTCAGGGCCGTTGCTATGCGGTCGCTCCCGAGGTATTCGGTAAGGACGACGACGGCTACAACAAGGATATCGGTCGGACAGTCGAGGTACCGCCCGAAAACGAGCAAGCAGTCGAAGACGGGGTCGGCGTTTGCCCGGAACAAGCGATCAGAGTGTTCGCCAACCTTCCCTAGCCTTTCCGCTGTTGTATCGGTCGCCTAATCACGGTGTCACCCCGATCCGAATCGGAGAGGCCGCGTGTGTCCAAGCAGATCTCGCATCCACTGTGCTGCTCTGCCGTTGCTGAAGATCCGTGCCGAAAGTCACTTTCAGGGAATCGGCACGCTTTCGGTAGGACAATCTCGGCGCCCTGACCACTCGGCAGCGTCGCGGTCTGTGCGTCGAGAAGTCGGAGGAGGTCCGCGGCCAAGCGGCACCGACCCGGGTGCCTGCTTGGGCCGCGAGAGCGGTCAGGGGACGTACGCTTCTTCCGGATGCCGACCGCGGTCCGCCGTCTGGACAGGATTCCCAGTACGGCCTCATGGGTCTCGTATGGACAGAGAATCGTTCAAATGGCGGGTGAATCCCGGTGGAACCACGAATGCGGTCGTTCGTCCGGGCGGCCGCGCCGGTCAGGTCGTCGTCGAACTCGACGAGGATCCCAAGCGCGGCCAACACGAGCCGTACAGGCTATGCAGTGACGGCAGCGCGCGCTTAGACGGAGCTCCGCTTCGTGACAAAACGAGAAGGCACAGAGCTCCGTTCTGCGATAACCCGCCGACTGCGGGTGAGAAGACAGCCTCACCGCCCACAACACCAACGAAAGGCCGGCCAATTGTCCGACCCACTGACCGATCGACCGGGCGATATCGATTGCTCAGCACACACCAGCACGGTTGCCCGCATTTCAGTCATCGGAGCGGGTCCCGCCGGAATCTACGTCGCGGCTGCGCTTGCCAGGAGCCATGTCCCGGTTTCGATCGACATCTTCGACCGGCATCCCGCACCTTACGGCCTGATCCGATACGGTGTCGCACCCGATCATCCTCGCATCAAGAACATCGTGAAAGCTCTGCATGAGGTACTTGAACTCCCGCAGGTCCGATTCCTAGGGAATGTGCAATTCGGAGTCGACATCGATCTCGCGGACCTTCAATGCCGATACGACGCGGTGGTCTTCGCTACCGGCGCAAGCAAAGACCGTGATCTCGATATCCCCGGCATCGGCTTGCCCGGAAGCTTCGGCGGAGCGGAGTTCGCTTCGTGGTATGACGGTAGTCCCGACGCCCCCGCGGATTGGCCGTTCACCGCCGAGAGTATCGCGGTCATCGGCGCCGGCAATGTCGCTCTCGACGTCGCCCGGATGCTCAGTAAGACAGCAGATGAACTGCTCAGCACGGAGATCGCCGACAACGTCTATCGCGGTTTGAAATCGTCGCCGGTTCGTGACGTCCACCTCTTCGCTCGGCGCGGACCCGCACAAGCAAAGTTCACCCCGCTCGAACTACGTGAACTCGACGAGTCACCGAACGTCGAGGTGATCGTCGACCCGGCGGACATCACATTTGACGAGGCAAGCCTGGCCGCGAAAGCGCAGGACAGTCAAATACGCATGGTAACAAGAGAATTGGAGAAGTATGCGACCAGGGCCCGTGACCGGCGCCCTCGCAAACTTCACCTACACTTCTTCGAAAACCCAGTCGAGGTAGTCGGAAGCGACAGTGTCGTGGCGCTCCGCACCGAGCGGACGCAATATGTCGGCAACGGTGAGACGGCGGGAAGCGGAATTCACACCCAGTGGCCGGTCCAGGCAGTGTACCGGTGCATAGGATATCGCAGCACCACGCTGCCCGGATTGCCATGGGATGACAACCGAGCCGTCGTGCCACATATCGCAGGTCGGGTGATCGACCGTCACGGTGGCGCGCTTCCCGGGATCTATGTGAACGGTTGGATCAAGCGAGGTCCCGTCGGTTTGATCGGGCGGACACGCAGCGACGCCGCCGAAACCGTCAAGAGCCTACTCGAGGACCTCTCGGTACTACCGAGGGCAGTCGATCGCGATCAAAATTCGATTGACGCGCTCCTACTGTCGCGTCGCGTGCAGCACACCACATTGAGGGGATGGCTTCGTCTCGACGCACACGAGCGTGAACTCGGAGCGCAATGCGACCGCGAGCGCGTGAAGGTGGTGGATCGCGCAGCGATGATCGCCATCAGCGGTGTTGATCGTGACACCGCACGGCGGTGACGCTGCCGATCTGTCTTCGGCGTTCGACGTCACAGTGGACCGCGCGATCATGCCCTGCATTTCTGGTGTAGGAAGCCATGCTCTGGTAGCCGAACCCGACAGTCATCCAACGCGGTCGGACCATCCATCGTCAGTTCGAGATCTGATCACTGACAAGTACATAACCAAAGTCGGACTCAAGAACTTCCGCGCGTCGATCTTCACTCGCGATATCCCTGTTGCGTATCGACCGTACGATTTACCGAGAGGGAGTCAGTTTTGCCGTACGTAGTTGCCGAGCCCTGTGTGGATGTACTCGACAAAGCTTGCACTGCAGAATGCCCAGTCGACTGCATCTACGAGGGGGCACGCATGATGTACATCCACCCCGACGAGTGTGTCGATTGCGGCGCTTGTGAACCGATATGTCCGGTTACGGCGATCTTCTTCGAAGACGATGTACCTCAGGAGTGGACTCAGTACATCACGGCTAACGTTGAGTACTTCAGCGATCTAGGTAGCCCAGGCGGTGCCACGAAGGTCGGACCAACCGCGTTTGATCCTGAGTTCGTGAAGACTCGAGTACCCGCTCCATGAGCCCCTACTTCGAACATTTCGCTGAATAAGCCTGTCAGTTGCCGTGGACGCGGAGCGGCGGGTCGGCGGGCCAAGCATTTTGTCGAACTATCAGCTCGCCCACCGACCCAAAGGGGTTTGCTCGGGTCCTAGCCTTTCGCGTGTCGTGCCGTTGATGTTGTCCACCGCGGAGGCCCGCCCGAAACCCATCGTCGTTCTAAGAATGAAGGGGCGGACCTACACCGATGACAGCGCTCGAACTGGTCGGCACGCTGCCATGAGGCGTTCAGCCTGCGAGGATTGGACAAACCATAGACACGATTGGACAGAAGACCGCCTCAACTGCGATGTCTCCCTCGAATCGTTCCGGCAGATGGCTGGCACGGACATCATCGTGACGACCAACCTGATCACATCCGCACGAGCAACCGGGTTGCCACCACCCGCACCACGTTATCGCCCGTACCGGTGGCGTTATCGACGAAGAACTCGCGAAAGCGGTCGCCGACGCGGCGATGCACAAAGGGACACCGCGGCCCGATAGCGACAGAACCGGACTCGGCGCGGGGATAAGCGACTACATTTCGGTGGTCGCCGTACCTGCTTCGGGTGTGCGGAGTTCGGCGCAGCAGCGCCCTGTCCAGGGGACGAGGACCGCGATGTATGAGCTCGTCGCGAGGCCCGGATTCCTCGAAGCGCTCCGCGAGGCCACATCCCGGCACGGAATCGTTCTCATCTTCGACGCCGTGGGAACCGAGCCCGGTGAGGACCCCGGTCACGAAGGCGTGGTTGATGCCGCAGACCAGATCGGGGCCTGATCGGCGAGCGGATGAAACGGGCAGTTCCACAGCCGGACAAAGGTGCTGGTGTCGCGACCGGTTCGAAACCGAGCGGCGAACCCGGGCCGGACAGGGTAGCGGTAACAGGCGACACCTCTTGTCAATGCGGTGATCGAAGCTGGGAGAATCGATTACATGGACACGACGGAGGTTCCTGAGGACATCGCGAAGATCGCGGGGTACCTTGCCCGCAGCGCGAAGATGTCCGGCGGATCGATGAAGTGGAATGAGGAAGCCAAGCTCAAGGCGAGCCTCACGAACGAGCGGGCCCGATGGTCCCGCGCTCGTGTATCGCCCGAGTTGTTCGAAGCTCAGTGCCAGGCAGCTGGTCTTCCCGCGGACGATGTTGTGAAGGTCGGCGAGTTCCTGCGGAAGACTCAGTCCGGTAAGCGGCTCGTTCCCCACAGGTCCTACCGGGACTGGACCTTTAGGTACGACTACGACGCGGTGGTCTGACACCTACGCGTTCCCGGGAGTCTCCGACGTCGCATGTGAACGGCGGCCGTCGGCTCGCCTTGTACGACGGCCTGAGTACAAACCGGGAAGGCTCCGTCGAGCAGACGCAGGGGGATCGTGCGTATTTGCCATCGAGGGGTTGCACGGTCGGGGCTTTATCCGCGACCGCCGTGGACTCGTGAGGGGCGATGACTGCGAAGTTCGAGCTGTTCAAGGTCAACCGCCAGCGAGTTCCGGACCCAAAGCCGGGAACCGCAAAGGAGTCGTGGTGGAGAAAGCCAACCACACTGCCTTGGGCGGTGGTGGCGCACCTTGCCAGATGACGTCACGGTCGAACAAGCACAACAGATGTTGGACGAGTTCTGCCGGGTTCGCGACGATACCCGGCGGCGTGCCTCCCAACGGCAAGTCATCGGTGGCGTCGGTGGCGGCCGCCGAACCTTTGACAGTGCTTCCGGCGGCGCCGTATCCGGCGATCCGCACCGAAGCCGACCCTGTCCCGGCAGACGCTACTGGTGTCTTCCGCGGCAACCGGTACTCGGTACCGCCGGAACTGGTGTCCGCCCAGGTCACCGTCACCCGCGTGCTGGGGTCGGAGGTATCGACATCGTCACCGCGTCGCAGATCACGATAGCCCGGCACCGACTCGCCCCGGACGGTGCCGGGGTCCATGTCCGCGATCACGATCACGTGCACGCCCTGATATGGAATCAGGTTTGTCAAGAGGGCAGAGTGAAGCGGCGTCCACGACCGTCGTCGTGGACGCCGTTCCTTTTGACCGAAAAGGCCCCCTAGGTGGTGGCGAGCGTGTCGGCATCGACGCGTTTGTCAGTCTGATATGCGCGGGTTGGTTACCGCAGGACGGACTGTTCGGCTGGAGTGGTTCGCGGGTCTAGAGATCGAGCGTGATCCCAACGCGGAGTTAGGGATTGCTCATAGGGCGTTCGCGGGTCACTCCCAGGCGCTGGCCGTCACCACCCTGGTGGGTCATCCGGACACTTGTGGAGCGGCGGTCAGCCGTCGAGTATCGCCAGCGACCAGCACCAGCCGGCGAGCTCACGGGCGATGGCGGTGTTGGCGACCACTGGTCGCTTGCGTCGCTGATCGAAGCTCTGCCACCGACCGTACAGGCGGCGGTTGCCTTGCTGTCCGCGTGCCCGCGCCGACGGGGTGGCCCGGTCCCACCGCCGCCGCAGATCCACACCGGGATGGTGGTAGGGCTGGCGGTGATGCCAGGCGGCCTCTATCAGCAGTCGGCGGGCGTGAGCGTTGCCGGTCTTAGTAATCGACCCCTGCGAGCGTGACGCGCCCGAGGACGACTCGGTGGGCACCAGGCCAAGGTAGGCGCCGATCGACCGTCCGGTGAGTCGCTGCCAGTCTCCGATCTCAACGGCCAACCCGAACGCGGTCAACGTCGAGATTCCGCGCAGACACCCGAGCCTGCTCACCACCAGTGTGTATACGCTGTCCGCGGCCATCTCCGCGATCGCCGCATCCAGGCGGTCTCGGCGATCGACGGTGGCAAGCATGGTGTCGAACGCGGTGTCGTATGCCAATTGCAGTCCCGGGACGGTGAACGTGTGCGTCCGTAGCCACACCTGATGTTTACCCGTCCACGCCTTTCCGCCGGAGTAGACGATTCCCTGCCGGAGAAGCAGCTTCGAGATGCGGTGCCGGGCTGCCATCAAGTCCCCGCGCACATCCTCTCGTGCCCGGACCAGATCGCGGGCAGCTTCCTGCTCCACGCTCGGGATCGTCACCGGCACAATTTCACTCAGATGCAAAAGTCGGGCCAGGTGCCGGGCATCGCGGGTATCGGTCTTGACCCGATCGCCCGACGGGCGTTGCAACTTCGACGGCGCCGCCACGAGACACACGATCCCGGCCGCGAGCAGGAACCTGGCCAGACCAAACCCTGTCGGACCCGCCTCGTAAGTCACCGCCGCCCGCCCCGGTAACGAACGGATCCACACGAGGATCTCATGATGATCCGGCGTCAACCGACGCTCGAACATCTCACCGGTCTCACCATCGAGACCACACGCGACCACCGACCGCGCGTGCACGTCCAACCCGACACTCGTACGCTGACTCATCACTGGGGCCTCCCACATCTTGTGGCTCTACCGGCCGGGACCACATTCCTGTCGGTAACCCACGTTCACATGTGAGCGAGGCCCCAGCCACCCCCATACCGTCTAGAACAACTCGCCATGACGACCGCCGGAGCCGGTGGTCGCCCGCACCGCCAAAAGGAACGGATCTCACCCGGACTTGAGGCGGTCGCCGCGGCGAACAAATTACGACGACTGTTAGGGCAACTTCGCAGGTGAGAGCGGTGATTTGGTACTCGTCGCCTCACCGCTGCCGCCGTCCACATAATCGCAGAATGTGTCTTGACTCACGTTCCCCACGAACTTACACTTCCGATTATTGAATCGGATGATCGATTCAATACAGGTCCACGATGCCTTCCCTCCTCGACGACCCTCGCCGAGGAGGGAAGCGAACTGCGCCCTATTGCGTCGGCTCACGCGAGTCTCAGCACTGTCGAGGCTCACATGGGCCAGTGCTAGCGCCGACTCGGCCGCGGACTCATTGCGTCACGTGCCCGCCGATGCCTCGATCACTGTCCGTCAGCACCTACGAAAGGGTCGCTATGGCTGCCGAACCACAAATTAAACGACCGCCACTGCACAGGTTCCAGGTGATGATCGTCCTGCTGTGCGCGCTGCTCAACGCGCTGGACGGTTACGACATCTTCATCATGGGCTTCGCGATCCCGTACTTTCCGGATGATTTCGCCTCCAGCTCCATGCAGGGTTACCTGATCAGTGCCGCGTTGGCGGGAATGGGCATCGGGTCCATTGCTTTCGCGCCGCTGGCCGACCGATACGGTCGTCGCCTCGTCCTGGTGGCGGGGCTCACCCTCAATGCCGTGGGTCTGACCGTCTCTGCTCTGGCGCCGAGCTATTGGGTTCTCCTCGGCTCACGCGCCATTACGGGAATTGCGGTCGGAACGATCGCGACCGTCGTCGTGGTCCTCGCGCCCGAGGTGGTCCCCCGGGCCTGGCGAAGCTTTGCGGTAGGCACCGTGATGTGCGGATATCCGCTCGGGAGCACCATCGCCGGCTTCGCCGGTGCCGCGCTCCTTGCTGCGGTCGGAGGGTCCTGGCAGGGCATGTTCTGGGTGGGGCTGGTCCTGTGCGTCTTCGCGCTGATCGCCACGGTCGCGTTCATGCCGGAATCGACCGCTTTCCTCATTGGTAAGGGCGATCCAGAATCGTTGCGGAAGGCGGCCGCCACACAGAGTCGTCTCGGATTGGAAGACGACGCGCCTGCGCGTCAAGCCGACGAAGACGAGATCCGCAAGAGTCCCGCGACCGTCCGGTTGCTCGGACGCGAACTCCGCACTTTGACATTGCTGTTCTGGACCACCTACACCGCGTTGTCCGCGTCCTTCTACTTCATCAGTTCATGGACGCCCAAGCTGATTACGGATGCAACGTCCGACAAGGCAGAAGGAGCACTTGCCGGTCTCATGATCTCGTTCGGCACTTTGGCCGGAGCCGCGTTGTACGCGACCGTCGGACATAAAGTCTCACCACCTCGGTACGTCGTGGCCGGGTCGGTCGCCGCAGTGGTGGCGTTGATCGGATTCGCGTCCACGCTCAATGGGGGATTCGCGCTCATGATGGCCGCAGTAATGGGGATCACCGTGTATGGAGCGATGGCGGCAACTGTGACGAGCACTCTGGTTTATCCGGTGCTTGCGCGAACACGCGGCATGGGCACGATGATCGGCGTGGCACGAGTCGGTGCGATCCTCGCACCGATCCTCGCCGGCTATGCTTTGTCGTTCGTATCGATCCGTAGCCTGTACTTCTCGGTCGTCGCGCTTCTGGTCCTCGCCCTTCTCGCTGCCGCTTCTCTGCTCAGTCTTTCCCGGAAGACCAAACAATCCAGCGAAGTGCATAGTCTGCAGACCAGTCGATGAACTGCTCCACAAAGCGATTCGACGTACCCGTGCGGGATGAAGGTACGTATCGCACACGATGTGTGGCACGGGGGCATCGCCAATGCCACCACTATCCGGACTGATCGGCCGAGCCAGAGGATGACCGATCCGCCCGGCCCTCGCATTCCAGCGAGGACCGGGCGACATCGGTTATCGACACCGCAGAACGGCGTCGGACAGGTGACCTATCGTCGGCGGCCGGGAAAAACACCTAAGCTAAGAAGGGTTTCCGTGCACGACAATTACTTCGGACGCCTTTTGTGGCGTCGGGTCGGCCATCCGCAGGCTGAGCGAGAACCCCGGCGGCCGTCCAAGAGCACTGGGAGCGGACATGCAACATGAAATCGAGGGCGGAATCTTCACTGTCGTCCTTGATCGGTCGGAGAAACTCAATGCCTTCACCGTCGAAATGGCCGATGCTCTCGAACGCACCTTTGTGGCCGTCAATGACGACGACTCCGTGCGGGCGGTAATCGTTACCGGTGCGGATCGCGCATTCTGCGCCGGCATGGACCTGTCGAGTGCGGGCAATGCGTTCGGGCTCGACGGGTCGAAGGCGCCCATCACTGGACGACATGGCCGACCTCGGCGAGCCCGAGCTGCGTCGCATCCGTGACACGGGCGGCCGGGTGACACTCGCAATTTACGCCTGCCGCAAGCCCGTGATCGCCGCGATCAATGGCACAGCCGTCGGAATAGGCGTGACGATGACGCTGGCCATGGACGCGCGCCTCATGTCGATCCGGGCTCGATTTCGGGTTTGGAGTTCGGAAGGCTCGGCGTCCCGGAGGCGTGTTCGACCTGATTCCTTCCCCGGTTCGTCGGTCTGCCCAGCGCGTTGGACCGGTGTATCGGGCCGGCATCCTCGATCCGAACACCACCTGGGAGACCGGTCTCGCACAGGCCGTACACGAGCCGGACTCATTCCTCACCGAGGCGCGGGCGCTGGCGAACTCTTGGACCCGGGACCGATCCCCCCGTGTCCGTCGCACCTCATGCGTCAGCTGCTCTACCGGAACTCTGCTGCGCCGCACCCCGACGAGGCCCACCGGGTCGGGTCGCTCGCCATGCTCTACACGAGCATGGCGATGGCACCGACGGGCGTACACGCCTTTCTCGAGAAGCGCGACCCACTCTTGCGGGGGCGGGCGTCGGAGATGCCCCCCGTTCTACCAAGAGTGGATCGAGGCGAGTAGCGACGATGTGCGAACCGCACCGCAACCTCCATGGCGTGCGATGGAAGCCTCCATGCCCGGCAACTGCAGGTTACAGATGATGTGATACTTGTTACATATGGAGCGATTGTTGTATCTCCGAGGGTCGAGAGGAAAATGTGCGGAGCATATTCGGTCCGAGCATGACGGCCACCCTGGAACTCCTGGACTCGAAATTCGTTACCGCCACCGGCCAGGCTTCCCTGACTGTCGTGACACCGGAACAACAGAGCGCCACATCATGTCTTCTACTTCTTCATTTTGCGCGCCCCACAGCAACTTGACCAGAGCGATCATCACGCATGAATTGTTCGATATTGCGGAGCGCTGCTCCGAAGATACCGACGACCATACTCCAAGGAGAATGTAATGGCGGCGGATAACCAACTCGTTCCAACCGTCCGCGGGTTTTCGTGCGAAGTCACGAGTTTCGTCGGACGCCGAAATGAGGTCGCCGCGGTCAAGACGCGCCTGTCGGGCTCTCGGATACTGACGCTCACCGGATTCGGTGGGGTAGGAAAAACCCGGCTGGCTTGCCGCGTCGCTTCGGAAGTACGCCGGAGCTACACCGACGGCATCTGGTTTGTGGACCTCGCCTCGATCTCCAATCCTGAACTTGTCACTACCACAATCGCCGAAGCACTCGACATTCGGGAAGGGCCGAGTCCAGGCCATATTCACACTCTCTCCGAATTCCTCAGTGGAAGACATGCGCTCATCGTTTTGGACAACTGCGAGCACTTGATCGAGGCCTGCGGAACGGTCGCCGCCGAGATTGTTCGACGGTCACCCGGGGTGCAGATTTTGGCAACCAGTCGGGAGCCTCTCGGTGTGCTGGGTGAAACCGTGTTCGAGGTCCCGCCCATGTCGGTTCTGGACGACGCGCAGTTGGCCGAGGGACGAGAAGGTAAGAGCTTCCATAGCGAGGCGGTCGATCTTTTCGAGCAACGCGCTGCATCCGTCATCCCGGGATACACCATCGATGACGAGAGCCGCGTGGCGGTTGCCCGTCTCTGCCAGCGGCTGGACGGCATCCCTCTGGCTATCGAACTCGCCGCCGTCCGGATCAGGTCCCTTCCCCTCGATCGCGTCCTGTCACGGGAAGGTCCACTTTTCGATCTTCTGACTCAAGGGAACCGTGGCGGCCCGGTGCGGCATCAAACGCTGCGGGGCGCCATCGATTGGAGCTTCAATCTGTGCTCGCCGGACGAACAGACCCTGTGGGCGCGGCTGTCGGTATTTGCGGGTGGTTTTGATTTCGATGCAGTCGAAAGCGTGTGCACTGATCCGGAAATTGTTCCGGACGCCTTCGAAGTCATCTCCAGCCTTGCCGAAAAATCGATCATTGTCACCGCTCACTCCGGACCTACAGTTCGATATAAATTACTGGAAAGCATCAAGGATTACGCGGCCGAGAAACTTGCCGAGCAGGGCGACGGGGAAACCTGGCATCGGAATCACCGGGATTATTTCCTGCGTTTGTCCGAACTCAGCGAGAGCCGGTCACTGGGATCAGGACAGCTGGAGTGGAATCGTCGACTCCAGCCCGAGCGGGCGAATCTGCGGTCAGCGCTGGAGTACAGCCTGTCCACCCCCGGCGAGGCCCGCACCGGTCTCCGGATGGCGAGTTCGCTGTGGTTCTTCTGGAATGCGAGTGGCCTGCTGCAGGACGGACGGTACTGGCTGACCCGCGCCCTGGAGACCGACCGGCAACCGAGCCAGGAGAGAGCGAAAGCGCTCTGGGTAATCGGTTGGTACGCAATGATTCAAGGCGACAACGCCACGGCCAAGCGATACTTGCTGGAGAGCAGCGCCGTTGCGGAATCGATCGGTGATCGAACCGCTCAGGCGTTTGCGCTCCAGTTCCGGGGCACCGTGGAGCAGATCGACGGAAATCTCGACGGAGCACTGGAGCTCCTCAATTCCGCCATGAAACATCACGCCGCGTCCGGGGACGTCAATTCACTGACACTGCTGGGCGGTGCTCAACTAGCTTTCGTGCACTGCTTGTCCGGAAACCTGGACCAATCCATCGCTTCGGCGGAGGACACCATCGCTCTGGGAAAGTCGCTACGGGAGTGTTTCGCCACGTCGTGGGCGATGTGGTCGCGCGGACTTGCCCTGTGGACCCGGCGCGAGTTCCCGGACGCATCGGACTCGTTGAAAGAAGCGATCGAACTGAAGCAGTCATTGAGCGACTGGTTGGGCGTATCCGTATGCACTGAGATTCTCGCGTGGATCGCGATCGAGGAAGGAAACCCTGTTCGAAGCGCACGCCTGTTGGGGATCGGGCGGACGCTGTGCGGCGAAATGGGGAGCTCGCCACTCTTCGGAAGCGACGCGTTGGTCCGGACACGGAACCGGTACGAGAAGCGCACCCGTCAGTTGCTTGGGGGTCCTGCGTTCGAGAGAGAATCCCGGGCTGGTGAAGGGCTCGAACACCACGAGGCGATCGAATTCGCATTACAGAAGCGCACATCGGAGCCGGGTACGCCCGCACCTCCTTCGGCGGCGGTGAAACTCACACCGCGCGAGAAGGACGTCGCGAAGCTGGTAGCGGAGGGGCTGACGAACAAGGAGATCGCGGAGAGATTAGTCATCTCGCGCCGTACCGTCGAGGGACACGTGGACCGCATCCTCGCCAAGACCGGCCATAGGTCCCGCTCGCAGCTGGCCGCCTGGATCGCCCGCGACGAGAGCGTCGAGTAGACCCGGGAATCTGCCGTCCGCGTTCCCGATTCGGTCGACCCTCCTGCCGTAACACCTGCTGGTGACGAGAGTCCCGGTGCTGCGGTGCCTTATCCCGGTGACCATAGCGCTGCACTGCGCCTGCCTGCACAGATCGGTTTGGTCCTGCGGTGGGTCCACGGTTGCCGATCATCACTCCTGGGTGCCCCCTGGCCCAGGTTCGGCCGGCTGGCGCGCGCAGGGGGTGACTCCGGCGCTCCGCGGGCATACCTGCGTAGGGAATACAGGTAGCGAAGCAGGTATATCTCGCCCATCACACCCGACCCATAATTGAGATCCTCATCACTGGATGGGGCGGTGGCTCGGACTTACGTCAGCTGTAGAGCATGACGACTCGTCGATAGCGAAGTACGCACCGCTCGGTCTTCGACCGCCTCTTACCCCCTACGAAGAGAAGCGAGAATGTGGTGACCACAAGTATCCCCGTGATGCCGGACATCCTGTCGGATGAATTCGCCCGGGACCCGCACAAGTACTACAAGATCATGCGCGACCACTACCCCCTGCTCCACCACGAAGCCAGCGGTTACTACTTCGTCAGCCGGTTCGACGACGTGGCGCGGGTGTACCGCGACTCGGATGCCTTCAGCAACGAGAACTACGCCTTCCAGATGGAGCCCGTCATCGGGCGGACCGTCATCCAGATGTCCGGCCGCGAGCACACCATCAACCGGCAGTTGATCACTCCGGCTCTGCGTGGCAGCTATCTCGATGACCTGCTTCCGCAGGTCGATCAGCTCGCGACCGACATGATCGCGGCCCTGCCCGAGTCGGGGGCGGTCGATGTCATCGAGAACTTCACGAAGTGGTTCCCGATCAATGTCATCGTCAAGATGCTGGACCTGCCCAAGGAGGATCTGTCCAAGTTTCACGAGTGGTACTCCTCGCTGATGGCGTTCCTGGCCAACCTCACCCAGGATCCCGAGATTCACGCGTGGGGCATGCGGACCCAGCAGGAGTATCCGGCGTACATCTTGCCGCTCATCGCCGAGCGGCGCCGCAATCCCGGAAATGATCTGATCTCCCGGCTCTGCCAGGCTGAGCTGGAAGGTGAACAGCTCTCCGATGAACAGATCAAGGCCTTGATCGGTCTCCTTCTCATCGCTGGCGGTGAAACGACCGACAAGGCGATCGCCAGCACGATCAAGCACCTGCTGCAGCATCCCGACCAGCTGGAAGCGGTGCGTGCGAACCCGGCGCTGGCTACCAATGCGCTCGTGGAGAACCTGCGCTACCACCCTCCCGTCCAGATCATTCTTCGCACAGCAACTGCGGACGTCGAGGTTGCAGGTGGAATCATTCCGGCCAATAGCGTCGTCGCCTGTGTCAATGGTGCCGCGAACCGGGACGAGCGCAGGTACGAGGATCCGGACAAGTTCGACATCTTCCGCGAAGACATCGCGATGGATCGCGCCTTCGCCGGCGCGGCCGATCACATCGCATTCGCACTCGGCCGGCATTTCTGTGTCGGTTCCCTGCTCGCGAAGCGCGAAGCGGAAACCGCCCTCACCCAGCTGTTCGCGAAGTACCCCAACCTGCGGTTCGCAGACGGCTTCGAACCCGTGGACGTCGGTTTGTTCACTCGTGGCCCGGAAAAGCTTCTTCTCGAACTCGGTCCGGAGCGCTGAGCGAGTCGATGGATCAGGCGAACAACACACGGAGGCGGACAAACCGATGACAACCACGGCGCAACCAAGCACCCTCGACAACTCCACCATCGCCGCGACTCACTATCAGATGTTCATCGACGGCGAATGGGTCGACAGCGATGAAAAGTACAACCTGACCGAGCCGGCCACTGAAGAGGTATTCGCCACCGCGGCCAAGGGGGCAACACAGCACGCTGACGCCGCGGTGCAGGCCGCGAAACGCACATTCGAGTCGGGGATCTGGCGAAACATCGCTCCCGGTGGGCGGGCCGAGATCCTCGACCGCGCTGCCGACGCGTTGGAGGCCCGAGCCGAGGAGCTGACCATCCTCGGCACCCGCGAGGGTGGCGCCCCCTTCAACCTGTCGAACGCATTCAGTGTGGGCATGCCGGTGAGCAACACCCGGTACTTCGCCGACGTCCTCCGCAGGCAGGATTTCGAGCGACCGGGTCCTCTGGTCGGGCCTGTCCTGTCCGGTGGACTGATTCGGCGCGAGCCGATCGGAGTCTGTGTGGCAATCGTGCCCTGGAACTTCCCCACGGCTCTGGCCGTGTGGAAGGTGATGCCGGCCCTGGCCGCGGGCAACTCGGTCGTGCTCAAGGCGGACGAGAAGACGCCCATCGGAGCACTCGAGCTCGCGAAAGAGTTGAAAGCTGCTGGTGTCCCCGACGGGGTATTCAACGTGGTCACCGGTGACGGTGAGGTAGTGGGCGCTCACCTCGCCGCCCATCCGGACGTTCGCAAGGTGTCGTTCACCGGATCCACCGCGATTGGCAAGGAGATCGTCCGCGCCGGTGCCGGAAACCTCAAGAAGGTGACCCTCGAACTCGGTGGCAAGGGCGCCAACATCATCCTCGGCGATGCCGACTTGCGGACCGCTGTCGACGGATCGATCTGGGCTTTCTTGATGCACGCCGGCCAGGCCTGTGAATCGGGAACTCGACTGCTGGTCCCGTCCTCCCTTCACGACGAGTTCGTGGACCGGATGATCACCCGCCTGCGGACCCAGAAGATCGGCAACCCGCTCGAGCCGGACACCGACATCGGACCGCTCATCAATGCAGCACAGCGCGACAGGGTGCTCGGCTACATCGAATCGGCGAAGAACGAAGGCGCCACGGTCGCGTATGGCGGCGGCGTCCCCGCGGGCGAACAGTACCGGCAAGGCTTCTGGGTCGAGCCCACCATCCTCACCGACGTCACCAACGACATGACGGTGGCCCGCGAGGAAGTGTTCGGTCCCGTCCTGGCGGTGATCCGCTACGACTCCATCGAGGAAGCAGTCAAGATCGCCAACGACACCGAGTACGGGTTGTCGGCCGGTGTGTGGAGCCAGGATCTCAACCAGGCACTCGCCGTGGCCCGCCAGCTCGAGGCCGGCTCGGTGTGGATCAACGACTGGCACATGGGCAATCAGGAATACCCGTTCGGCGGATACAAGCAGAGCGGGGTCGGCCGGGAACTCAGCGCGCACGCCCTCGACGAGTACACCGAGCAGAAATCGATCCAGATCTGCCTGGAGCCGAAGCTCGAGAACCGGGCATACGGCCTGGTCCTGTCGGTTCCGCCGTCCGACTGATGTGAGTTCCTCGGCGCCGTGCGCCTGACGCTGTTCAATGAAACGGAGAAAGCATGAAAACCAAAGCCGCAGTGCTCTACGAAGCGGGCAAGCCCTTCGAGATCGAAGAACTCGACGTCGTCGCCCCGGATGAGAACGAAGTTCTCGTCCGGTACGACTACTCGGGGCTCTGTCACTCCGACCTGCATATGGTCAAGGGGCACCTGCCCTTCCGGGCACCTATGGTGTTCGGTCACGAAGCCGCCGGAGAAGTTCTCGAAGTCGGATCCAAGGTCACGAATGTCAAGCCCGGCGATCATTTCGTCGCATCATTTTTTCCGGTCTGCGGACGGTGCAGGTGGTGCGCGACCGGCAACTCCCGGCTGTGCGACATGGGTGCCAACGGACTCGAAGGCTTCCTGCCCGGTGGCCGATTCCCGTTCAAGGGCAAGAACGGTGATTACGGGTCCATGATGACCGTCGGCACGTTCAGCCAGTATGCGACCGTGCACGAGAATTCGGTGATCCCGATCCACGATTGGATTCCTCTGGACAAGGCCGCCCTGGTCGGTTGCGGCGTCCCCACCGGTTGGGGATCTGCGGTCAACTCGGCGAATGTGCGGGCGGGAGATACTGTCGTGGTCTACGGCATCGGCGGCATCGGCATCAACGCCGTGCAGGGAGCCGCGTATGCGGGCGCCCAGCACCTGATCGCGGTTGATCCGGTTCCGTTCAAGCGGGAGAGCGCCAAGCGTTTCGGGGCCACCCACACCGCGGAGTCCGCCGAGGAGGCGCTCGCCCTGGTACAGGAACTGACGTGGGGTGTGGGTGCTGACAGCACCATCATCACCATCGATCAGCTGACCGCCCAGTCGGTCTCGGACGCCGCCGAGGCGACCTCGAAGGGCGGCACCATCGTCATCACCTCGATGGGCCAGTACGAGGAGGACACGATTCAACTGTCGGGGGTGCAGCTCGCTCTGTGGGGCAAGCGTATTCAGGGCTCACTTTACGGTGGTTGCAACCCCGTCTACGACATCCCGAAGTTGTTGAGCTTGTACCAGAGCGGCCATGTGAAGCTCGATGAGCTCATCACTCAGACCTACTCGCTCGAACAGGTCAACCAGGGCTACGAAGATCTCGAACAACACCAGAACATCCGCGGCGTCATCGTTCATGAACACTGAACCGACTCCCCGCTAGGCCGGACGTGTCATCGACGGACCGACCTGCATGAGGCCGACGACGCCCAGGGCTCGAAGTCACCAAGATCGACCCTGGGCGCCGATCCCCTCAGCCGGGCACCTATCCGCGTGGAGGACCGCGCGACATCAAGGAGAAAGAAAATGGCCTACGTCATCTCGGGCCCGTGCACCGACATCATGGACAAGAGTTGCATGGAAGTGTGCCCGGTTCATTGCATCTACGAAGGTGCCCGCAAGCTGTACATCCATCCCGACGAATGCATCGACTGCGGGGCATGTGAACCGAATTGCCCGGTCGAGGCAATCACATACGAAACCGAAGTACCCCCGGATCAGGAGCAGCACGTCGCCGACAATCGGGACTTCTTCTACTCCGTCCTGCCAGGGCGTGATACCGAACTCGGACTGATCGGCAGCGCCCGAGATTACGGTCCGGTCGGTGTCGACACGCCGCTGGTGGCCAGCCAGCCGCCTTGCCCGTCGAACCAGCTGTGACTCGCTCCGAGGACCTTCCCATGAGAAATGCCCGCATAGCAGTAATCGGCTCCGGCCCCGCCGGCCTGTTCGCCGCCGACGAGCTGGTCCGGCAACACGACGTCGACGTCGAGGTCGACATCATCGACCGTGTTCCCGCCCCATACGGGCTCGTCCGCTACGGTGTTGCACCAGATCACCCCCGGATCAAGGCCGTCATCGGAAGCCTGCAACGCATCCTGGAAAATCCCAAGGTCCGATTCCTCGGAAATGTCGAATTCGGCACCGATGTCGATCGCCCGTTCCTCGACGCGCATTACAACGCGACGATCTACGCAACCGGTGCCTCGCGCGACCGAGCGATGGGAATCACAGGAGAAGACCTACTCGGCAGCCGCTCCGCGACCGCCTTCGTGTCCTGGTACGGCGGTCACCCCGACAGCCCGAATGATTTTCACCTGCGCGAGGACACCGTGGCTGTGATCGGCGCCGGAAATGTCGCCCTCGACGTAGCGAGAATCCTCGCGAAAACTGCCGCAGAGCTCGACAGTACCGACATGCCGCCGCATGTCCTGGACACGCTGCGCGACAGCCGCGTCCGCGACATCCACGTGATCTGCCGCCGCGGGCCGGAATTCGCCAAGTTCACCACGAAAGAGCTCCGCGAACTCCGCAACCTCACCGACGCAGACATCATCATCGATCCCGCCGAGCTCATCGGCGCACCACGCGAAGGCCTCGACAAAGCCACCCTCGCCAACCTCGCAGTCCTCGAGGAGTTCGCGTCCCGGCCGCGCACCGACCGAACTCACCGAATTCACTTTCACTTCTGGCGAAATCCGGTCGAGATCCTCGGCTACGAGCACGTCGACGGCCTTCGCATCGAGCGCACCGAACTCTCACCGGACGGCACCGTGCATGGCACCGGCGAGTTCGACACCCTTCCCGCCCAGCTCATCCTCCGATCGGTCGGCTACCGCAGTGTTCCCCTCGACGGCCTGCCGTTCGACTCTGTCCGAGGCACCATTCCCAACCAGCTCGGCAGGGTTGTCGATGGTGACGGGCATGTCGTCCCGGCGCAGTACGTCACCGGATGGCTCAAGCGTGGACCCTCGGGGGTGATCGGAACCAACCGCGTCGACTCGGTCGAAACCGTCGCCAGTGTGATGGAGGACCTCGTGTCCAGTCCCGAACCCGGTACCAGTGTGTCTGCTGATGCCGTAGACGCGGCACTGCGGACGCGCGGAGTCAAGGTCATCGGTTACGACGGCTGGCTACGAATCAACGGTGACGAGATCGAGCGGGGTCGGGTTGCGGGTAAGGATCGAACGAAGATCCCCGATTGGGACACTCTGCGACGGCTCGGGCACGAGGTGCTCACCTCAGGGTGAGCGCGATCGTCGCCTACTCGACCGCTCAGCGGACAGAACCCTCGGTCGATGTACGTGCGTAGATCATCACGGGATATGAAAGTCACTGCCCTATCTGACGTGAAGCAACTGTGTTCGCGCATGTGAAGGAGGCCGACCGTGTCTGTCACTGTCGAAGAAGAGCTGGCTCCCGAAATCGAGCTGCCGCACCGAGCGCATGCGCACGGCCTGCCAGTACTCGAATCACAGGTTGACCAAGTCGTACGCTGCGAACTCTCCCGGTTGTATCGCCGGTTGGCCTTGACCAATGAGGAACGCGACGTCGTCGAAGAAGCCGTGCAGCGGGTCTGCCAGCTCGTGGTCCTGGTCCCGGTCGCGAAGTGGCGCGGCGATCCCGGCCTGGTGAAAGAACTCCTGTGCGAATGACCCCCGGTGGCGGGAGGGACATCGCGACCTGTCTCGAATTGCTGCGTGGCGAGCCCGAAGTCGCAACTTCCGCGTAGACAGACACGACGGTCAGCCGGTTCTGGTATGGGATACCGCCTCGATTGCGGCCGGGCGTCAAGTTCGATCGCATGCGGATTGCTCCGTCACCTCCCGAGATCGTCGTCGATCTCACACACGAAAAGGTACGAACCATGTTCGCTGTTCAGTTCGACTCTCCTGGGGACATCGATGTGCTCCAGTTGCGAGATATTCCAGTCCCCAGTCCGGGCGAGGGCGAAATACTCATCGCCCTCGAGGCATCGGCGATCAATCCCGCGGACGTAAAAATCCGTAGCGGGATGATCACACCTCGTCAGGGAAATGCGCCGTTCACGCTCGGATACGACCTGGTGGGCACCGTCAGGCAGACGGGCCCGACGGCCGGCCGGTTTCTGCCCGGTGCTCGGGTAATTGGCGTCTCGACATTGGCCGTCACCGGAACCGGCACATGGTCGGAGTTCGTCTGCCTGCGGGAAACATCCCTTGCCGGTGCCCCCGAAGACGTCGACCCGGCCATCTTGGCCCAATTGCCCCTCCCCGGCTTGACCGCAATGCAGGCCGTCGACGCTCTACAGTTGCCTCAGAGGTCTGAGGTGCTTGTCTCCGGAGCCGCCGGTGCGGTCGGACGTATCGCACTGCAGCTACTCCACCTCCGCGGACACCGCACGCACGCGTTGGTCCGACGGGCCGAGCAGGCAGAACTGTTGCCGACCGGTGTAGCCGAGGAAGTGTATATCGGCTCCCCCCCGACCTCCCGCGTCGACGCAGTGATCGATGCTGCCGGAATCGACCTGTCCGCCGCGTTACGGCCTGGGGGACACTACGTCACCGTCGTCCCGGGAAGCCCGCCCCACAGCGTGTCAAAGGACAGCGCGACGCTGGTAATCGCTCACGAGTCGGGCGCGATGTTGCACACACTCGCCGAACTCCTCACTGCCGGTGATCTCACTCTTCCCGACTCGACAACGTTCAAGTTCTCGGAAATCGAGGCTGCTCACCGCGAGTACGAGCGCCAGCTCGGACGCCGCATCACGCTCGTCGTCTGACCGGCACCGCACTCGCTCGCCCGGGAACCCTGCCCAGCGCGTACACCTCGCCGAGCCTCCCAAACCAATCTCGCAGAAGGCCAAGCAATGAACCCGTCACTCGTACAAGACCACAGCCCCGCGCCTGTCTCCGCAGACCATGTACCGCTGCGGGTTTCGGAACGCAATATCGAAGCTTCAGGCGTCGTCTCGCTGCGGTTAGTGCACCCAGCCGGCGAACAGTTACCAACGTGGGAGCCGGGTGCGCACATCGACATCGAGGTCGCCGGGGTGACCCGCCAGTACTCGCTGAGCGACGCCGAACCCGACCCGAACTCCTGGCGCATCGCGGTGCTGCGGGAACCCGCGAGCCGCGGGGGTTCCCGAGCGATCCATGACGCGGTGCACGCAGGGACGGAGCTGGTTGTCAGCGCCCCCAGGAACCGCTTTCCGTTGTTACCCGCGCAGAAGTACATCTTCGTTGCCGGCGGAATCGGCATCACGCCGATCCTGCCCATGATCGGCGCAGCAGCGAGGCGAGGCGCCGAGTGGTCCTTGGTCTACGGCGGTCGATCCCTGGACACGATGGCTTTCGTCGATGACCTCACACGCTATGGTGACCGCGTCACGATCGTCCCGGAGGACACCAAGGGTCGGGTCGACTTCGCGAAACATCTTCGGCACGTGCACGATGACACTTTGATCTACGCCTGCGGTCCGACCCCGTTACTCGATGTCCTCGCTCGAGCATCCGACCACTGGCCGACCGGGAGCCTGCACGTGGAGCGATTCGTCGCCCAGGATATCGATGCTGCCGGTGACGTCGAATTCGAAGTCGAGTTCGCGGCGAGCGCTGTCACGGCGATGATTCCACCGGATAGGTCGATCCTGGATGTGGCGAATGATCTCGGGTTGCCGACGCTGTCGTCGTGCGAGGAAGGGGTCTGCGGTACATGCCAGACCGCCGTGTTGGAGGGTGACGCGGACCACCGCGACGCGGTCATGACCGATGGCGAGAAGGCGTCCGCCTCGTCGATGTTCATCTGTGTGTCCCGGTCGAAAGCCGGCACCCGGCTCAAACTCGACCTGTGAGGACTGATGCGTCCACTAGTCTCGCACCGGCGTTGCACCTGACAACGACCCGGACTGACTTCCGACGTGTGCCCCGACAAATGCCACGCATCTTCTGGCGTGTCGAGACACGCGTCCCACTCTGACGTCGAATACACAGACCCTACGACCCGGCGCATCCGAGGAGGTTGCCGAAATGAGATTCTCGCAATCGTTCCGGCAAAGCACAGCAGTCATCGCCGCACCCGGCGATTGGAGGATGCGCCCTGTGTGCCGACGGAGTGACCCGTCGGTGTCCTTCGGCCCTGAGGGGAACGCAGCCGCGACCGTGCCCGCCGGAAGGACCAGGCACGCAGAGTTTGTCAGGGCTGCCCGCTCCTTGTGCCGTGCGGCAACCATGCCTTGACAACAGGGGAACAGTCCGGATGGGGGCGGCATGGCCGAAGCCGACCGCAAAGCACCCGCTGTCGGCAACGAATCAAGTGCCTACCACTTGCTTCCCCATCCGCCGCACGCACGGCCGGCGGCCACCCGTCTGACCGCCCGGAACGCCTGCTCCGGATCGACCGCCTTGACGCAGCGGGTTGCGGGAAAGTCGAAACCGACAGTAGCCTCCGCCGACAGTCGGCGTCACACAAGGGTTTTCCGCCCAACACGGCCGCGCAGTTGCTCTCATGTCCGGCCGCTGCGACCACTTCGCAGCTGAGTTCTCGTCGAGCGTCATACTTTGCCACGCTCACGCGGACCGTCGAGGGCCGACTTCAGCTGTGAAAACCTCGGCGCCGGCCTCGATGTCCGGCGACTCGACCACCCGCGCCACTGGCGGTCACAGACAACGGTCCCTGCGGCTCGCCGAGACCTGAGCCAGCGGCTGGCTCGGCGAGGCGTGGTCGCGAAAAGCCAGGGCGCCGTTTCCAACTCGATATCGGGGTGCCGCCGACCCCACGCAGACGCACTGCAGCGGTGGGGTTTCACCACACCCGGCGGATCGGTCTGTCGCGGCGGAGCCCGACTCAGCGTCGTGGTTCGATGAACAGACCTCTGGCCTCCACTGTGCGAGTGCCCTCACACTCGATCCACGAGTTCACCCATACTTTGCGGCCCGAGGCCGAATCGGCGGTCGCGTACAGGTTGAGCGGACGATTCAGGGGGGTGGGTGCCAGATACTTGAGTTCGAGCTGGGCGGTGACACACGTTCGGCCTGCCGACTCGATCAACAGCCCGAGCATGCAGTCCATCAGCCATGCCCCTAAACCACCGTGTAGGCAATCTCGAGGACCTTCGGCGAGGGCATCCGCTGTCACAGTCGCCGACGCCGTGGTCCCATCGGAGGAGATCTCCAACGGGATACAGGATGGATTGTGACGGCCGATCCACCGTGTTCGAGTGGCCGCGGTTGTCTCGGGGCTGGCGAACTCTCCGAGGAGCACGCCGGGTCTGAGCTCTTGTTCCACAAGTTCCGAGGCCTGGGCGACCAGATCCGCTGACCGCCGCAGGTCTTCGTTGCCAACGCCTGTCGTGGCCGCCGCATACATCAGCCGGCGCACGGATGCCACCAGGTCACGGTGCTTCTGCAGCCACTGGGCCGGGAGATCGGAAATGTGGGCCCGGTCCCGGGTGAGGTCCTCATCGAGCTGCTGCATCGCGTCGTGCTTCATGGCTGCTGGGGATCGGTGAGAGAGGGCTCGAACACCGGTATGCGGGTGTGGTTTCGGTTCTCGAAGCGCACCTGCAGGGCCATGCCGATCGCGAGGTCGGTCTGGGCGCAGCCGACCACGTTCGACATCATGGTGGGGCCTTCCGCGAGGCGCACCAACGCGACCGTGTAGGGGGTCAATGCTTCGAATTCACCGGCGGCGCGGCGGACCACACTGAAGGTCTCCAATGTTCCCGCACCGCTCGCCGTGCGCCAGACCACATCCAAGGATGCGCAGTGGCTGCAGAGAAATCGTGGATAGAACTGCCATTGCTCGCAGGTGCGGCAGTACTGGATGAGTAGTTCGTCGCGTTCACAGGCATTCCAGAACGTCGCCGCCGGATCCTCGTGAGAATCGACTGCCTCGTATGTTTCTTTCGGTGCCATCAGGCCCTCCCCAGGATCAGGAATCCGTTGTTGGCCAGCCAGCTTCCCTGGCCGTGTACCATTCCGAGTTCGGCGTCGGCGACTTGGCGCTCGCCGGCCTCGCCTCGAAGCTGTGTCACCGCTTCGACGACGGAGTCGAGAGCAGCACCCATGCCGGGGTGCCGGAAGGCCAGGGTCCCGCCGTGGGTGTTCATCGGGAGCGGACCGCCCAGTTTGATTCCGCCGTCTTCTACGAAGGCTCCGGCGTCACCCTTGTCGCAGAAGCCCATGTCTTCGAGAAGGATCAACGGTACGATCGCGGCGGGATCGTAGACCTCGAGGAAATCGATGTCCGCCAAGGTCACATCCGCCCGGGCGAGAGCTTGCCGCGTAGCTACACCGATGTGGTCGAACTTGGCGACGTTCGGTGCCTGGCTCAAGCTCATGAACGCGGCCGCTTCGCCGTACCCACGTATCTGGACCGCGCGGTCGTTGCGTGGTCGTTTCGTGACCAGGAACCCCTGTCCTCCGCCGGTGGAGATCAATGCCAGCATGGAGCGGGTCAGGGGGCTGCTGGTGACGGTATCGCTCAGTACGGACTCGACGGTGAGCTCGCCCTTGACTTCCGTGTGCGGGTTCCGCAGTCCGTGCTCGCGGATGGTCACGGCCAAGGCCGCCATCTGTTCGAGGGTCGTCCCGTAGTCGTGCATGTGGCGAGTGGCCATCAAGGCGAAGGCGGTCGGGATGATAGGACCGAAGGGGCGTTCGAAGGTTTTGTCGAAGCTCTTCATATAGAGGTCGATCGCACCGTCGATTCCCAGGGTGGTCGCGAAGTTGTCGGCGGACAGTACCAGGACGTTGGACGCGAGCCCCAATTCGATGGCTGCCTCGGCAATGTGGATGACGTCGATTGCGGGTCTGCCGCCGTATGGTGCCATCGTGGTGTATGTCGGTGTGATTCCGAGGTATTCCGCGAGTTCTGCCGGATTGCACTCGAAGGGTTGCGGAATCGACGAGGACAGCACCACACCGTCGACTTCCTTCAGATCGACTTGGGCGTCAGCCAGTGCACCCAGGGCCGCATCGACGAGAAGTTTCATGTACGACGGTGCTGGTCGGCCGCGGCCGACGATCTGCTGTGACACACCCGAGATGTAGGTCGGGGTTGCGTCTGTTTCGTTGGTTTTCATGTTTCCCACCTCCCTTGCTGGAAGACAACGCTTCCGGCGTCAGGCGTCCGAGTCCGTCATCGGGTTCGGATGCCGTTTGGATTTTGATGCGTGTGACAAAGCCTCGTGGCGTCGGAGCTGGAAGCGAACCACGACGATCGCGGTCGTCGAGAGGAGCGCGAGCAAGGCCGAGACTCGGAAGGCACCCTGATAGCTCCCGAGCCCGAACCGGCCGAACGCGCCGTCGGTAGAGGCATCGAAGACCACCGCAAGCCCCGCAAGCCCCAGACCGCCACCGATCTGTCCGGCCGAGTTGAACATCGCACCCCCGATCCCAGCGGAGTCGAGACCGACGAGAGTGACGACCAGGTCGCTTTGCGCGATGAAGGCGATGACCTGGCCGACGATCGCCAAGAATAGGGCAGCGAGATACAGGACCGCGTGTGATCGCTCGGAGAGGTAGGAGGCCGCGATGGGTCCGAGAGCGCATACTGCTCCCCCGGTGATGATGATGCTGTCTCGCGACTGTCCGCGCGAAAGGGCTCTGGCGGCGACTCGGGATCCCAGAAGCGCTCCGACGGCCAGTGGTGCCAGCCACAGCGCTGCGGAGGTCATGCTCAATCCGACAAGGTTTTGGAGTGCGAGCGCACCGAAGTAGTAACTGCCTGCCCATGCCGCGTAGAGCAGGCCCGTCGCGATCAGCACGCCGACAAGTCCCGGGACGCGCCACAAGCGGTGCGGGATCATAGGGCGCGTACTGCGACGTTCGTGGACTGCAGCACCTACCCACAAAACCCCTGCGAGGGCCATCGTCGTCAAGACGGTTACCTCTCCCCACCCGGTTTTCGACCCCAGCGTCAACCACGATGCTAAAAGCAAGAGCGCCGCCGAGATGAGTACGGCCCCCCAATAGCTCGGGGCGGGTTTGTTCGGCGCTGCTACTGACGGTAGCCGCCAGGCAAGGAAGGTAAGGGTCAGAACGACAACAAACTCGAAGACGAACACCGACCGCCAACCCAACGCGTCGGACAGGATGCCACCGGCGAGCGCGCCGGCTCCGAAGCCAATCGCGCCCGAGGCTGCGAAGGCAGCCAACTGGCGCGATCGACGGCGTGGATCGCTAGTCGAGACCGCCAGCCACGCCAGCCCGCCTGGGACTGCCAATGCCGCACCGATGCCTTGGACGATCCGGCCGACGATCAGCATCCACGCGGTTGGAGCCACGGCCGCCAGCGCGGCCCCGGCGGTGGAAATGGCGAAGCCTGCGACGAGGATCCGGCGGCTTCCCACCGCATCCGTCAGGCGTCCTCCCCACAGGACCAGTGCGCCGAAGACGATGGCGTAGGCCGACACCACCCATGACAGGCTCGATGCGCCGCCACCCAGGGTGCCCGCGACATCCGGAACCAGCAGGGGGCAGGCACCGATATTGATCGCGTTCATCAGCTGGGCGGCACACGCGACCGCGACCGACACTCGCGCGCTCGGTTTCGACCGTGGTCGATACCAGTGGTTGTCCGCGCGGTTTGACCGGCCTGGTACCGCTGGGCTCACTTGCGGGTCCGGGACCACTTGTGGATGTTGTTGCGTTGGATGGCGGACGAGCCGCCGATGATCGGCATGACGAGGACATCGCGGACATAGCGTTCGCAGTCGAAGTCCTTGACGTATCCGTATGCGCCCATGATTGTCTGGGCGTTCAGGACCACCGTTTTCGACGCCTCGGTGACGAATAATTTGGCCATCGAGGTTTCGACGCCACATTGGACGCCGCGACCGGCAAGCACAGCCGCATCGTCCAGAACGAGTCGGGACGCGTGGAGCTGAACTTGCATGTCGGCAAGCGTGTGGGCGATCGACTGGTGCTTGCTGATCGGAACTCCGAACTGCTCACGCTCCTCACTGTAGGCGAGCGCATCCTCGTAGGCGGCGGTGGCGATTCCCAGCGACATGGCGGCCACCTCGAGTTTCTCGATATCGAGGCCGCTGCCCGTGATGAGTTCCCAGCCGCGGTTCCACGCCTCCTCACCACCCATGAGGTTGTCGACAGGGATCCGCACGTCCGTGAAGGAGACGTCGGTTGTGTGCGTTCCCTTCAGCCCCATCGTGTCGATCTGGGTGATTGCCACGCCCTCGGCGTTCGACGGGATGACGAGCGTCGAGAGATTGTGGTATTTGGCGCCTTCTGGATCGGACTTTGCGAGTGTATAGATGTAGTCGCTCAGCCCAGCACCCGTACAGAACCGCTTGGAACCGTTGACCACGAGTTCATCACCTTCGCGACGGACGGTGGTCTTCACGCTCGCGAGGTCGGCACCGACATCGGGTTCGGTCCATCCGTACGCAAAGATCATCCGCCCTTCGGCGATTTCGGGGAGCCAGCGCTTCTTCTGTTCCTCGGTGCCGCACTCGACGACGGTCATCCCCGCGTAGCAGCTCGCCATGATGTAGGGGACTGCGACTGCCAGGCTTCGCTTGGAGAGTTCTTCGATCGTCATCAGGGTCGCCGGTATGTCTGCACCCGATCCGCCGTACTCTTCGGGGATCGCCAGGCCCATCACGCCCAACGTGGCCAGGCGATCGAACACCTCACGGGGAAAGGTGTTGTTCTTGTCCCATTCGGCGACGACAGACCGGGGCATCTGTTCGGCGACGAATCGACGCACGACGCTCCGGAGTTCGACGGCGTCGTCCGACAGGGCGCGTTGCGTATCGCCGGCCATCACTTGCCCTGGAACTTCGGTGTCCGTCCTTCACGGAAGGCTGCCACGGCTTCGGCGTGGTCGGCCGTGCGGTTGGACAGACTTTCGTAGGCCATGGACGTGTCCATGATCGAATGGGCCAGCTGCTTCAGACCGATGTTGGCCGAAACCTTGCTCCAGCGAATGGCTTTGGTGGCGCCGTTGCGCAGCCGACCGGCGAATTCAGTGACTCGTTCATCCAAGGCTTCACTGGGCACGGCGTGGTTGATCAGTCCGATGTCCGCGGCAACGCGGGCAGGGATCAAGTCTCCGGTCAGCAGGTACTCTTTGGCACGGGCGTATCCGATCAGCTGCGGCCAGATCACTGCGCCGCCGTCGCCGGCGACGAAGCCGACCGAGACGTGCGGATCGCCGATTTTCGCGGACTCGGCGGCGAAGATGACGTCGCAGAACAGAGCGAGGGTCGCACCGAGGCCGACAGCGTGACCGTTCACCTTCGCGATGATCGGCTTCTCCAGATCGAGCAGGGAGAAGATGATGCGCTTCGCCTCGCTGACTGTCTGCTCGAACGACTCCGGATCATCGACGGCTTCCTGCATCCAGTCGATGTCTCCGCCCGCCGAGAATGCCCGGCCGGCGCCGGTGAGCACGACCACGTCGACGTCGGCATCGCGCTGGAGATCGTCGAAGATGGTGGACAGCTCGGTGTGGAGTCGAGCGTTCGCGACGTTGAGCTTGTCAGGCCGGTTCATGGTCACTGTCGCAACACGGTCGACGACGTCGACGATGAGATACTGGTACTCGTTGTAAGACATGATGGTTCCTCCGGTCAGCGGGACTTGGCCGCGTCCTTGTAGGTTTCGCGGGCGATGATGATTTTCTGGATCTCACTGGTGCCGGCACCGATCTCGTGGTGCTTGGCATCCCGGTAGAGTCGCGCAGCCGGGTACTCCTCCATCAAGCCGTAGCCACCGAGAACCTGCACCACCTCTCGGGAAGCCTCGACCGCGGCCTCCGAGCTGTACAGCTTGAGGATCGCGGCGGCGCGGGTGACCACTTCACCGCGTTCGAGGGCCCTGATCAGGTGGTAGAACATGACCCGGCTCATTTCGACACCGGTGGCCATCCGGGCGATCTTGTCCTGCGTCAGCTGGTACTCCGACAGGGCCTGGCCGAAGACCTTCCGCTCGCTCGAGTACGAGACGGCGAGGTCGAGACAGGCCTGGGCGATTCCGGTGTTGGAGGCGCCCTCGAAGACTCGTTCGAGATCGAGGCCCTCGAGCATGTAGTAGAAGCCCTTCTCGGCTTCGCCGAGAATCTGATCGTCGGATACGCGCACGGAATCGAAGAAGACCTCCGCGGTGGGGGAACTGCGCAGTGACATCTTCTTGAGCGGGCTTCCCACTGTCAGTCCCGGAGTTCCGGCGTCGACGATGAAGCAGGTGCCGCCGTGTGCGCGCCGGTTTTCGCCGCTGGTGCGGGCGAAGACCAGGAAGTGGTCGGCGATCGGGGCGTTGGTGATGAAAGTCTTCGACCCGTCGATGATCCAGTCGGACCCGTCGCGGCGGGCGGTGGTGCGCGGGCTCAGCGCGTCGGATCCACCGTGCGGTTCGGTCAGACAGATCGATGCGGACGCCGTGCCTTCGATCAGGGGCACCAGGTATCGCTGCTTCTGCGCCTCGGTACCCCGCTTGATCAGATGCCGTGCGACCAGGCTCATGTTGACGAAGAGTGTGGCGTCCAGGCCGGCGTCGGCGCGGGCGGTTTCTTCTGCCAAGATGGCGCGGGTCATCAGGCTTCCGCCACCACCGCCGTACTCCTCGGGTGCGAACGAGCCGAGGAGGCCTTGCTCGCCCATCTTCTTCAACAGTTCCGCCGGCGGGCGCCCGTCACGCTCCATGTCCTCGACGATCGGCCGCACATGTTTGTCCATGAACTTCTGGACGACGTCCTGGAAGGCGCGCTCTTCCTCGGTAAGTAGCGACTGGGCCACTGACGTGGTCTGCATGGTGAAAGTCCTTTCAAAACAAGAGGTTAGAGGTCAGAGACCGAAGAGGGAACGGACACGATCGGCGTCCTTGTCGGCGAAACGCTTGGTGTAGCCGGCACGGCTCGTGGGCAGAAGCCCTCCCTTGCTGGTGAGATCCACCCGCATCTCGAGGGTCTTGAGGCCGATGACCAAGGCGTCGAACACCGGCACGTCCAGGCCCGAGACCTGGGTGTACCCGGCCGCGGAGGCGATGGTGCTCAGCCCCGCGCTGCCCAGGACGATGGCGGTGGCACCCTGGTCGACGAGTTTGTGGGCCTGCTTGTCAAGCTCGGCAGCAACCTTCTCCGGATTCGTGAAACCGTCCGTGAACGCTTCCGCGGAGGGAATGTCGATGCGCTGCACCCCGGCGCAGCGGCCGAGCAGCCCGCTCTTGGCGACCAGACTGTGGCATACCTCCGCCCAGGCACGATCTTCGACCGTGATGACCCCGAAGCGGTAGGCGTACATCGAGGCCAAGTGCAACGAGGCCTCCCACGGTCCCACCACCGGGACATCGACGAGGGTGCGTGCTTCGATCACGCCCGGGTCGCCGGTACAGGCGACCATGCAACCGTCGACACCGTCACGCCCGGCCTCGGAGATGTTGTGGACGACGTCGACGGCGTTGAGGGCATACGGGTAGCCGAACACCGTGTCGGCGGCGCGCTTGAGCTTGGCCCATCGATGAACGATTTCGGTGTCCGGCCGCTTGTACTTGTCGAAAACTTCGTTGACCAGCTTCGTGTACGACTCGGATCCCTGCTGGGAGTTGATGTGTACGACTGAGAGCTTCATGGATTCACCATTCTATCGAGCGACCGTTCGATTAGTGTAACCACGGGAAGGCCGTGGAAACAAGGGTCGAGCGGGCGGCAATCGGTTGTCAGTGCCGAACTACGTTGGGATTAAGTTGTTTTCGTTCACTTCAAGGCTCCGACCGACAGTCCGCCGCAGGCGACGAGCGTCTGCCCGGTGATATAACCCGCCCCGGGAGAGGTCAGAAACTCGACGCACGCGGCGATTTCTTCGGTCGTGCCGGCCCGGCCCATCGGAATCTTGGAGGTTTGTTCCTCACGGAACTCTGCTGGGGTGGACAGGAACATCCCTGTCGCGATGACCCCGGGTGAGACACAGTTGACCGTGATTCCGTGGCGGGCGAGTTCGATGGCGGCCGACCGCGTGAGACCTTCGATCCCGGCCTTCGCCGCGCTGTAGCTGATACCCGCTACTGTTCCGCGGGAGGCGATCGAACTGGTGTTGACGATGCGGCCGAATCCACGCTCCTTCATCCCGGGTGCGAAGGCGCGCAGGGTGTTCAGGGTCGATTTCAGGTGCGTGTCGAGAACGAGAGCGAAATCTTCGTCGGTGATCTTCGACAGCACGGCGTTGCGCACCGCGCCGGCCAGATTCACCAGCACCGTGGGGGCGGCGAACTGCTTGGTGACGTCCGCAGCGAGACCATCGACGTACTCGCGACGGGAGACGTCACCGGTGTGCGCGGAGGCGCTCAGTCCCGCGGCCGCCAGTTCCTTGGCCACCCGCTCGGCGCCGGAGGGGTCGATGTCGACCACGCATACGTGCGCGCCGGCGCTGGCCAGGGTGTGGCACACGGCCGCCCCGATGCCGCCGCCTCCGCCGGACACAACCGCGACACTATCGGATGAACTCATAACGGACTCCTTCATCGGCCCTGGTATTGCGGGGCTCGTCCTTCGAGGAAGGCAGTGATGCCCTCGCGGTGATCGTCGGTGTCGAACAGTGCGGAGAAGATGTCCACCTCACGTCGGTGTCCCTCGTCGAGCGAGTGACGAAGTCGGTGATTGGCCGAGCGTTTCGCGGCTTCCACGGCGAGAGGGCCGGCCTTGTTGATCCGCTCGGCGACCTCGAGTGCCGCCTCGACGACTGTTCCGGAGGGGCAGACCGAATCCACGAGACCGACCCGTTGGGCTTCCTCGGCGCTGATTCTGTCGCCGGTGAACAGCATCCGTTTCGCTGTACCGGAAGGGAGGGCGGTGAAGAGCATCTGGGTGCCCCCGGCTCCTGGGATCAACCCCAGCTGCACCTCGGTGACGCCGATTTTGATGTGTTCCTCGGCGATCGCGAAGTCGCAGGCGAGCATGAGCTCGAGTCCTCCGCCGAGGGCGTGGCCGTTCAACGCGGCGATCACCGGCACTCGGAGGGAGAACAGTTTTTCCTGCATGGCCTGTACCCGCAGCGCCATCCGGGCTGCACCGGCGCGGTCGATGCTGGTGAAGTACCGGATGTCGCCGCCGGCGACGAAACACTTGCCGAGTCCGGTGAGGATCATGGACCGGTAGGTGCGATCCTTCTCTACCTCGCCCGCGGCGCGGGCGATCGCGTCGGCGACATCCGGGTGCAAGGCATTGACCGGCGGGTTGTCGATCGTTACGACCGCGGTCTCCCCGCACCTTTTCACTGACACGTATTGTTCGATCACTTTTTCACCTGCTTCGAAGGGGGCTCGTGAGGGCCGTCTGTCTGGGATTTTCAGAGAATGCTCTTGACGAGGGAATCGGGGGCGATCCGCAGCACGAGTTCGAAGAAGGTCCAGGGCCACCAGGGCACGCAGGCGTCCTTTACTTCGTGTTCGATTGCCCGGACGAGGGACGCCGCACCGGCGGAGGCCTCGACCAGCAGGGGGTGCCGCTTCCCTGTCCGGTCCTGCATTTCCGACTCGATGTACCCGGGCCGAATGGTGCTCACCTTGATGGGCACCTGCTTGGCCCTGACGTCCGAGCGGATACCCTCAGCCAGATGCGCGAGCGCGGCTTTCGTCGCCGCGTACACGTTCATCGGTCCGGGCAGGCCACGTCCAGCGGTCACCGACGACATCACCACCAGATGGCCGGTGCCTTGACGGTAGAACAGCTCCATCGCCGCCTCGCACTGGGCGATGCCGGCAACGAAATTCGTCAGGGCGGTGTCCCGGTTGGCGGCGAACCGCCCGCCGCCGATTCGACCGCCTTTGCCGATTCCGGCGTTGACAATAATGCGGTCGAGTCCTCCCATCTCCGCGGCCGACTTCGCGAACACCTCGAAGACGGCGTCGTGGTCGGTGACGTCGAGTTGGTGCATCAGCACGCGTCTGCCCGGGGACTGCTGCTCGATCTCGGTCTTGACCTTCTCGAGCAGTTCTAGGCGGCGAGCGGTCAGAACCAGATCACAGCCGCGCGCAGCGAACGCTTTCGCCATGCCGGCGCCCAGCCCGGAGCTGGCTCCGGTGATCAGCACTCTCGTGTTCATGCATTCTCCTCGAGTCTGCGGTATTCGGGAGCGTCGCGCCCGATGGTGCGATCACCGGATGGGTGATTGATCGGGGCAGGTCGCTCGTCGACGACGGTCATTTGTTGCGGTGACCCGCCGCTCACAGCACCTCGACGATGGTGGCGTTCGCCATTCCGCCGCCTTCGCACATGGTCTGCAGGCCGTAGCGGCCTCCCGTGGCCTCGAGGTGGTTGACGAGGGTGGCCAGCAGCCGTGTTCCGGATGCGCCCAGTGGGTGGCCCAGCGCGATCGCTCCGCCTCGCGGGTTGAGCTTGGCCGAATCCACGTCGAACTCGCGCTGCCAGGCCAGGGGCACGGGTGCGAATGCCTCGTTGACCTCGAAGGCGTCGATGTCGTCGATGTTCAGACCGGATCGTTTGAGTGCCAGTTCGGTCGCCGGGATCACGCCGGTCAGCATCAGCAGTGGATCCGATCCGGTGACGGCGAAGGTGTGGAAGCGGGCGCGTGGTGTCAGACCGAGTGCCTGCGCCCGTTCTTCGCTCATGATCAGTGCCGCGGAGGCACCATCGGTCAGTGGCGAGGAGTTGCCGGGTGTGACCGACCAGCTGATCTCCGGGAACCGCTGTTCGAGGGCGGCGTCGAAGAAGGACGGGCGTAGCCCGGCGAGGCCTTCGGCGGTGGTGGATGCGCGCACGGTTTCATCGCGCAGGTGCTGGGTGGTGTGGTCGTCGTCCGTCGCTCGGTCGATGGGAACGATTTCGGTGTCGAAGGCGCCGGAGGACGCGTGGGCGGCGGCCCGTTCGTGTGACCGCGCCGCGTAGTCGTCCAGTTCGGTGCGCGACATCTTCCACCGTGCGGCAATGAGTTCCGCGCTTATGCCCTGGTTCACCAGTCCGTCGGGATAGCGGACGCTCAAGGGTGCGAGCGGGTCGCCGCCGTGCATTCCGGAGAACATCGGGACGCGGCTCATCGACTCGACGCCACCGGCGATGACGACGTCATAGGCGCCGGCGAGCACACCCTGGGCGGCGAAGTGCACCGCTTGCTGGCTGGAACCGCACTGTCGATCGATCGTCGTTGCCGGGACCGACTCGGCGAAGCCGGCGGCGAGTACCGCTGACCGGGCGACATTGACGCCCTGGTCCCCTACCTGACCCACACATCCGATGATGACGTCTTCGATCACGCTCGAGTCCACTCCGGTGCGGGCGAGGAGCTGCCGCATGGTGCTAGCCAGGAGGTCGACAGGGTGCACTGTCGACAGCGCTCCTCCAGGCTTTCCTTTTCCCGACGCGGTACGGATGATGTCGACGATCACTGCAGTTGGCATGTGTTCCTCACAGAGGTGGTAGGCGGTGCTGGCGTTCGGTGACGGCGGCGCGGGTTGGCTTCGCGCTCAGTCGATGCCAGGGGGTCGGTGATGGCTGCCGCGGTCATCGGGATACTTCTTGGGAGATGAAACAGTCGACGGCGGTGCGGAGTTCCCGCCACTCCTCGAGTGGGGGGCTGTCGCGATTTTCCACGAGGAGATTGATCGCCACGTGGTCGGCGCCGGCGTCGAGTTGCGCGGCGACACGGGAACGGATTCCGTCGGTGCCCCATGCAAACAGTTCGTCGATCAGGCGGTCACTGCCATTTCCCTCGAGATCGCTTTCGGTGAAACCGAGGCGTCTGAAGTGCCGCACATAATTGGGCAGCTCGCGGTAGAACCGCAGGTAGGTGCTCGCGATCTTCCGCGCCTCACTCTCGGTGTCGGCCATGATGGCCGGCTGGGTGACGGCGAGGAAGGAATGCGCGCCCAGCGCGGCCCGGGCGCGCCGGGTGTGATCGACGGTGGCGTTGTAGGTGAGTGCGCCGCCGGCCGCAGATCGTGCGAGGTGCAGCATCTTCGGGCCCAGGGCGCCGAGGATTGTCAGCGCCGAATCGGGTACCTGCTGTCGTTCGGGTTGGTGCGCGATCTCGGTCAAGTACGCCGTCATCGCGGGGATCGGGGGTCCGAAACTCTGGCCTCGGCGCGCCACGAACGACTGGTGGCTCACGCCCAGCCCGAGCACGTAACGGTCCCCGTACAACTCCCACAAGGCCCGGCGTCCGCTTGCCACCGACCGTGCGTCGCGTGCGTAGATGCTCGCGACCCCGGTTCCGATGGTCAATCGTTCAGTGGCCGCCAGATAGGACGAGGCAGCGACGAGTGCGTCGCGGCCGGCGTCGCCCGGTAACCACAGCGCCCCAAAGCCCTGTTGTTCGATCTGACGGGCAACCTCGAGTGCGCGTGGTACCGGCAGTGGATCCAGCGTCGAGGTCCAGATCCCGACGAGCCCACCCGCGAACGACCGGCACTGCCGGTCGTTCTCCTCGCGAGTGGGCGGTTCGCTCATCCGCCGACTCCTACCGGGCCGCCCTGTGCGAGCTGGTCGGTCAGAACGAACTTCTTGATCTTCCCAGATGGGGTGCGCGGAAGGGACTGGGTGACAACCAATTTCTGCGGCCAGAACTGCTTCGACATTCCTACCTTCTCCAGGTGCTTGACCAGATCGTCGAGGGTCGGCGCGGGACCGGCGGGCACGACGACGGCACACACACGCTCACCGAGTCGTTCATCGGGGTAGGCGACGACGGCGGCTTCCTGTACGTGCTCGTGGGAGAACAGCGCGTTCTCGATCTCCACTGCGGAAATGTTCTGGCCGCCCCGGATGATGATGTCCTTCGTTCGTCCCTCGACGCGGATGCCTCCGTCGGGGGTGATCCGACCGAGATCGCCGGTGTCGAACCACCCGTCGGCGGTGAACGCCGCCGCAGTCAGCTCAGGCTGCTTGTAGTAGCCGGCGAAAACGCTGGGGCCGCGGACCTGCAGGCTTCCCGTGACACCGGTGAGCACCGCTTGACCATGTTCGTCGACGATCCGTACGTCCTGCCAGGGAACCCGGAAGCCGTCACTCGCCCCGAGGGTGTGCACATCGGCGCCGAGTTGGTGGATCGAGGCGATTCCGGTTTCCGAGCATCCCCAGAGCGAGACCAGGCTGGTCCCGAACAGCTCGTGCATGGACTCTGCCAACGAGGCGGGGATCGCGGCCCCTCCACAGGCGAAGGCCCGGAAGGTCTGCTGAGTCCGGGGCCTCTGCTTCTGGGTCTCGATCATGTCGAGCGCGAAGGTGGTCGCCGAGAGCGTCCAGGTGATGCCCTCCACGGCGATCGTGTCGAGCAATCCTTCGACGTCCCACACGTCTTGGTAGACGATCTTCTGCCCGGTCGACAGTGGAACCAACATGCCGTGAATGAAGCCGGTCAGGTGGCCGAGCGTGGAGGCCATGAAGGCGACGTCGTCCCCGGTGAGTTCGAGAGCACGGGTGACCACGCGGTGATAGCCCGACCATGCCGTGTTGTAGGTGTGCATGGCGGCCTTGGGCGTGCCCGTGGTTCCGGAGGTGAATACGAGCATCGCGATATCGTCGGAACCGGGACGGCGCCGATCCAGTGCCTCGCTTACCTCGGCGTCGATCTGGCCCGACGATCCTAGGAACGTCTCCTCGAAGGACGAACACCCGGGCGTCTCCCGCGACGCGTTGAGCACGAAAACATGTTCCAGGGTGGGCGTTTCGGCTTTCAAGCCCTGCGCCATGGTCGCATAGTCGTACCCGCGGAATTCCTCGGGCACGAACAGCACCTTGGTGCCGGCGTGGGCGAGCATGAACCGGAGTTCACGCTCGCGGTAGATGATGGGGATCGGGTTCGGCACGGCGCCCACGCGCATGGTCGCCAAGGCCAGGGCGGCACCTTCCCATCCGTTCGGGACCTGAATGGTGACGACATCGGACGGCTGCACTCCGAGTTCGAGTAGCTGCGCCGCGAAGCGATCGACGAGTGCGGCGAGTTGACCGTACGTCACGGTGTTCGGAAGCACGGTTCCTTTGCTGTACGAGACCACGGCCGCCTTATCGGGATGCCGACCGGCCGCGACCAGGAAGTCATCCAGGAAGGTTTCCTCACGCCAAAGGTTCGCTACCTCGAACTTAGCCACGTCGTCCGCGTTGAACGGCCGCAGCGATGACTCGAACACCGCGCCCTTGTGCTGCCGCATCCGCATTTTGCCTCCTCGAAGCGTATTCAGCGCTCTCGCTCACTATTCGAGCGGTCGCTTGATTTAATAACTGTATGACGCCGCAGTGCTGTGGTCAAGGGCTCTGGAACGCCTCCGCCGGAAATCAGTTCCACACCGATACACGAACCCGGTCGTGTCGGTGGCGATCTGAAGTTCCCCCCGTGGACAGAGAAAAGAAGTGCCGCCGAACCCGGCGCCTTCGCCGGTTCAACGTGCGCCGAACGCCGGGTTTCGTACCTGAAACCCGGCGTTCGGCCTGTCATCACATTCTCGGGGCAGTGCCCGTCAGGTGCGAGTAGGGAGTCCCACCATGCGGCGCGCCAGCTGCACGAAGTCGGCGGTGATTTCCTCGAGCCCCAACGGTCCTTGGGGGTCGTACCAACTCGACAGAGCGGTGATCATCGAGAGCATCGAATTCCGGGTGATAGTCAGGTCGACGATGTCGAATCGGTTCAGCACGGTGCCGTCCCGGAGAATTTCGTGCAGTGTGGAATCGAATCGGTCCCGGAGTTCGACGTAGGACTCGTGACGGGCCCGGGACAGCGCCCGGGTCTCAATGGAGGCGATGAACGTCTCCTTGTGGCGCGCGATGTGCCATTTGACGAGAATCCGAACGAAGGTCTCGAGCCGGGACTCGACGTCATCGGGGTCGATCTCCCCTAAGCCCAGCTCGAGATCTGCGACGATCTCCTCGAGAAGGTCGATCAGCAGTCGATAGAGAAACTCTTCCTTGCTGCGGAAGTAGTAGTAGAGCGACCCTGACTTCAACTCGGCCGCCTCGGCGAGCTGACGGGTGTTCATTGCCTCGTAGCCATGCTCGAAGAGGAGCTCGACGCCTGCCGATCGAACTCGTCTCCAGGTCTCGTCACGACTAGAGCCCGCCGTCCTCAAATCAAACCTCTTCTCATGTTCGCGTCCTCTCACGTCCAGGCCGCGCCCACCGGCGGCTGCGCCGCAAGTGGGCGACCTTCACGTGCATTTCTCGATGTGGTCGCCGAATTTCCTCAGTCTAGCGACAGCTTCGACGGCGCCCGATCACCATTGCCGAAGGTCAGCGCAACAGCCGGTGACTTGAGCCTCGGTTCGATGACAGTGATGTTGATGAGTTCCTAATGGCCCTGCGCCCGCACGGGGGGAGGCGTGATGAGAGCAAGGTCCATCGGCTCGGAGATGAACCATCGACTAACCACTCGCTCGTGCAGTTTCCACTGCCCGTCTCGGCGTTTGCACTCGTCGTCGTACGTTGCGGCCACCAGGCATGGACTGCCCTCTGCGGTGACGCAGATCGCGAAGGAGTCGCTCACCGTGCGGGCAAGGTCCGGCGAGTCGAACTCGATGATGTGGTTCGTTGTCCAGTGATGAGTGCTCACATAGCTGTTCGCGACGAAGTCGAGTGCGCTCGCCAACTCTGCCAGGCCCTTGAACCGACCGTTCTTGCGTCCCACGACGTACTCCGCTTCCTCGTGCCAGATGGACAGGAATACGGAGGGGTCCCGGCGATCGATACCGAGGCAATATCTGGCACCGAGTTCCAAGATCGCGGCACGACTGTCCAGCTCGTCGATCCGGCGTGAGAGCTCCGTCGAGTCGGTCATCAATTGCTCCTCGGGGCCGTGGAGTTCGCGGGTTCACGTGACGGAGCGCCGGCGTCGGCGGCAGTGACGCGGTCCAGCTGGCGTCGGCGTTTGCCGATCCAGGATTTGCTCTGCACCGGAAGGAGGTCGAATCGGTCTCCTTCGCCGAACTGGGCTAGTTCTTCTCGTGCGGTCACTGGCCAGGATGGGTTGATGAGGGCTTCGCGACCGAATGCCACCAGGTCGGCGGCGGCCGTGCGAATGACGTCGTCGGCCTGTAACGCATCGGTGATGAGCCCGACCGCAAGTGTTGGAACCTCCGCGCGCCTTCGGAGCTCCGCGGCAAGTTGCACCTGATATCCGGGCCGAATCTGATTGTAGTAGGCGCCGATTCCGCCCGAGGAGCAGTCGATGAGGTCTACTCCGACCACTTTCAATCGCCGCGCCAGCTCGATCGAGTCCTCGATGGTGATACCGCCTTGCTCGCCGTCGATGACCGAGATACGTACTAGCAGTGGACGCTCGGCCGGCCACACCTCACGGACAGCTTTGGCGACGCGCAAGGGAAAGCGCATGCGCCCTTCGAGATCTCCACCGTATTCGTCCGCTCGGGTGTTGCTCAGAGGCGATAGGAAGCTGTGGAGCAGGTAACCGTGCGCTGCATGGATCTCGAGGACGTCGAACCCGGCTTCGGCCGCGCGCTTTGCTGCCGATGTCCATGCGTCGAGCTGCTGTTCCAGATCGGCAACGGTAAGGGCAGAGGGTCGTTGCCATCCCGCGGAATGCGGTTCTTCGGTTACCGAATAGATGTCCCACCGGCTGTCGGCCGGGCGTTCCTCGTCGGAAACCCATGGGGGGAGTGTGCCGGCCTTCGCGCCCGCATGGCCCAACTGCAGTCCGATTCGGGCGCCGTACGCGTGCGCGAAGTCGACGACACGGCGCAACGACGGAATCTGAGAGTCATCCCATAAGCCCAGATCACCATAGGTAAGCCGCCCCTCGGGACTGATCGCCGTGGCCTCGACCATGACCAGGCCGAACCCACCGAGAGCGAAACGGCCGAGATGAACAAGATGGTAATCATTTGCGATACCCTGGTCGGCCGAGTACTGACACATCGGCGAAACGACAGTCCGGTTCCGGAAGGTGACGCCGCGAAGGGTCCACTGGTCGAAGAGCCGATCAGGCTTGCCTTGCATTTTCGGATCCTTCCTCTCTTCCACATCGAACAGCTACATGGACGGGCTGTCACGTAGCTACGCCGCTTCCGTCAAATTAATCGATCGAATGATTGATTTATTGGTAAGCTATGCCACAGCGTCCGGAAGGTCAACGGCGAACCCGTCAAGCCGACGCATCAACGCGAACATCGCCACCCCCTGTGAAGCGATGCCTACCCACCAGCGCAGGAAGCCGAGAGATCGTGATTGCCGAGTCAGAAGAAACGCAGAGCGCGTCCACCTCGCGCCCGACGATCGGTGTCGTTCGGGAATCGAACGACGGTGAGCGTCGCGTGGCGTTGGTGCCGAAGGTCGTGGCGTCGTTGATCGCCAAGGGCGTCGACGTGGTGGTCGAGTCGGGTGCCGGATTGGGCGCGTTGATTCCGGACGGAGCCTATAAGGACGTCGGGGCGTCGATCGGGGATGCGTGGTCGGCGGATGTGATCGTGAAGGTCGCGCCGCCGTCGGACGAGGAAGTGGGCCGGCTCCATGCCGGGCAGACGTTGATCGGGTTCCTCGCCCCCCGCAATCAGGACAATCAGGTGGCCGCGCTGAAGACGGCCGGGGTGCAGGCGTTCGCGGTCGAGGCGATCCCGCGGATCTCCCGCGCCCAGGTGATGGACGCACTGTCGTCGCAGGCGAA
>NZ_WXYH01000323.1:0-70557 GCF_009872365.1 Rhodococcus sp. T7 | reverse complement strand
GGGCCTACGCCCGCCAGGCCCTCGCCGCCGCCGACCACGTCCCCGTCGCCTGAGCAGGTGAGTGGCGATGCGTGCCGGGGCACACATCGCCACTCACCTGGGGTCAGACGCTCGCGACGCCCGGCGCCAGGAACCGCTTGCCGTTGACCGCTTCGGACGTGCCGGTGCGGTCCAGGTACGGCGTGATGCCGCCGTTCCAGAAGCCGAACCCGCCGCCGAGGATCAGGCAGAGATCGATGTCCTCCGCCGCCGCGACGACACCCTCGTCGAGCATGATCTGGATCTCCTCGGCGAACGCGCGCCGCGTGCGCTCGAGAACCTCCGCGGACGTGGACGCCGTATCGCCCTGCTTCCACAGCGCCGCGACGTCGGGGTCGACGACCTGCTTGCCGTCGGCGCCGTAACTCCACACCGCCGGCTTCTTCGCCTCGACCAGCGCCTCGAGCCCGGGGGAGTTGTGGAACCGCTCCGGGTACGCCGCGGCAAGGGTCTCGCCGGTGTGCAGCGCGACCGCTGGTCCGACGAGCGCCAGCAGCGTGAACGGGGTCATCGGCATCCCGAGTTCGGCGATGGCGTTGTCGGCCACCTCGAACGGGGTGCCCTCGTCGACCGCGTTCATGACCTCACCGAGGGTGCGGATCAGGAGCCGGTTGAAGACGAACCCGGGCAGGTCGGCGGAACCGACGGCCGACTTCTTCAGCGCCCTGGCGGTCGCGAATGCCGTTGCCAGGGTGGCGTCGTCGGTCTTCTGGCCCTTGATGACCTCGAGCAGCGGCAGCACGGCGACCGGGTTGAAGAAGTGGAAGCCCACCACCCGCTCGGGGTGCTTCAGGTCCGCGGCCATCTCGGTGATCGACAGCGAGGACGTGTTGGTGGCGAGGATCGTCTCGGGGGCGATGTGCTCCTCGAGTTCCGCGAAGATCTTCTTCTTCAGGTCGAGGTTCTCGAACACCGCCTCGATCACGAAGTCGGTCTTCGCGAATGCGGCCTTGTCGAGCGAGCCGGACACGAGTGCCTTCAGGCGGTTGGCGGCGTCGGGGGAGAGCCGGCCCTTGCCCTGCAGCTTGTCGATCTCGCTGTGGACGTAGCCGACGCCCTTGTCGATGCGCTCCTGGTCGATGTCGGTGAGGACGACCGGCACCTTCAGCTGGCGGACGAACAGCATCGCGAGCTGGCTGGCCATCAGGCCGGCACCGACGATGCCGACGCCGGTGACCTTGCGCGCGAGCGACTTGTCGGGTGCGCCCGCGGGCCGCTTGGCCCGCTTGTTCACCAGGTCGAACGCATACAGGCCCGCGCGGAGCTCGTCGGCGAGCAGAAGGTCGGCGAGCGCCTCGTCCTCGGCGGCGAAGCCCTTGTCGAGCGAAGCCGGGTCGGTGAGGTCGGTGGTCCGGGCCAGCTCGAGGAGTTCGACGGCCTTGACCGGTCCGGGTGCGTTGTTCTTGGTCTTGCCCTCGACGATTGCCTTCGCGCGAGCGATCGCGTCGTCCCAGCCCTTGCCCCGGTCGATCTCGGGACGCGCGGGGGTGATCTCGCCGGCCAGAACCTGTGCGGCCCAGGCGAACGACTGCTCGAGGAAGTCGGCCGAACCGAACACCGCGTCGACGACGCCGAGTTCGAGGGCCTTCTTCGGGGTGAGCGTCCGGTTCTGGTTCAGCGCGTTCTCGAGGACGACGGTGACGGCGTTCGAGGGGCCGATGAGGTTGGGCAGCAACTGCGTTCCGCCCCAGCCTGGAACCAGCCCGAGGAACGTCTCGGGCAGACCCAGTGCGCCCGCGCTCTCGGAGGCGGTGCGGTAATGGCTGTGCAGCGCGACCTCGAGGCCGCCGCCCAGCGCGACGCCGTTGACGAACGCGAACGTCGGGACGGACGATTCGCGGAGCCGGCGGAACACCTTGTGCCCGAGGCGGCCCAGTTCGAGCGCCTGGTCACGGTTCGTGATGCTCGGAACACCCTTGAGGTCCGCCCCGGCGGCGAAGATGAAGGGTTTGCCGGTGATCGCGACCGCGACGGGGTGGGCGGCGAACGCCTCGTCCAGGGCGGCGTCGAGGGCCGTCAGGCCGCCCGGGCCGAACGACGACGGCTTGGTGTGGTCGAAACCGTTGTCGAGGGTGATCAGCGCGACCGGGCCCTCGATGCCCGGTACCGCGACGATCTTGGTGTACGCGTTGGTCACGACCTCGTCGGCGAATGCCGTTGCAATGTCGGTCATCTACTTGGCTCCATCGAAGTTCGGGTTCTCCCAGATCACGGTTCCGCCCATGCCCAGACCGATGCACATCGTGGTCAGGCCGTAGCGGACGTCGGGGCGCTGGGCGAACTGGCGGGACAGCTGGGTCATCAGGCGGACACCGGAGGACGCGAGGGGGTGGCCGCACGCGATGGCGCCGCCCCACTGGTTGACTCGCGGATCGTCGTCGGCGATGCCGTAGTGCTCGAGGAACGCGAGGACCTGGACGGCGAACGCCTCGTTGATCTCGAACAGGCCGATGTCCTCGATCTCGAGACCGGTTCTGCCCAGCAGTTTCTCGGTGGCGGGCACCGGTCCGATGCCCATGACGGCGGGGTCGACGCCCTGGAACGCGAATCCGACCATGCGCATGCCGATCGGCAGCCCGAGTTCGAGGGCGGTGTCCTCCCCTGCGAGGAGGGCGGCGGTGGCGCCGTCGTTCAGACCGGCCGCGTTGCCTGCGGTGATGCGGCCCGCGGGACGGAACGGCGTCTTCAGCTTCGCGAGGTCTTCGATCGTGGTGCCCGGACGCGGCGGCTCGTCCTCGGTGGCCAGGCCCCAGCCCGCGGCGGACCGGGTGGCGACGGGTACGAGGGTGTCGGCGATGAAGCCGGCCTTGCGTGCGGCCTCGTACTTGTTCTGGCTGGCGACGGCGTACGCGTCGGTGCGGTCCTTGGTGATGGTCGGGAACCGGTCGTGGAGGTTCTCGGCCGTGTTGCCCATGACCAGTGCGCTGGGGTCGACGAGGCGATCGGCCAGGAACCGGGGGTTCGGGTCGGCGCCCTCACCCATCGGGTGGTGGCCCATGTGCTCGACGCCGCCGGCGATCACCACGTCGTACTGGCCGAAGCCGATGCCCGACGCGGTGGTGGTGACGGACGTCATGGCGCCGGCGCACATGCGGTCGATGGCGAAACCGGGGACCGTCTCGGGGAGCCCGGCCAGGATCGCGGCGGTGCGGCCGATGGTGAGGCCCTGGTCACCCGTCTGCGTGGTCGCGGCGATGGCGACCTCGTCGATGCGCGCGGGGTCGAGCTGCGGGTTTCGGCGAAGCAGTTCGCGGATGGTCTTGACGACGAGGTCGTCCGCGCGGGTCTCCGCGTACATGCCCTTGGGGCCGGCCTTGCCGAACGGAGTGCGGATGCCGTCGACGAATACGACGTTGCGTTGAGTTGTGGTGGATGGAGCCACGCGAATTCCTCCTGATGGAGCAGTTTGGTTCCGGATCACGGCCAGGCGTCCGGCCTCCGGACCAGCGTACCCCTACCGTTACTCGCGGGTAACTTAATGGGTACCTCATCGGGAATTCACGCGCTCACCCCGCGTGCCGGGGCAGCGTCAGTCGTCGCCGGAGCCCTTCTGCTGGGCCGCGGCGCGCAGCGCGGCCGCCAGCCGGGGCACGGTCAGCATCCGCTGCCACGCTCGCGCCCCGCCCGCCTCGAGCACCCGGTCGATCGCCGCCTCGTCGCCGTCCTCGGGAGCCGCCCAGTCCCAGCACAGCCTGCGGACGAGTTCCGGGGTCACCAGGTTCTCCACCGGTACCGAGACCTCCGCCCCGAGAGCGGCCAGCGCCGCGCGGGCGGCCGTCAGCCGTTCGGCGGCGTCGGGGTCGTGCCGCGCCCACCGGCTCGCGGGCGGGGGGCCCGTGAACGGCGGGGTCTTCGGGGGAAGTTCGGAGTCCGGCAGCGCCCGGGCATCCTCGAGCGCCTGCAGCCAGATCCGGGAATGCCGCCGCTGCCGGGGACCGCCGAACACCGGCAGCGCCCGCAGTGCCTCGATGCTGCGGGGGTCTTTCGTCGCTGCGTCGATGATCGCCGAATCCGGAAGCACCCGGCTGGGGGAGACGTCGCGTTTGCGGGCCAGGTCCTCACGGGCCTGCCACAGGGAGCGCGCGGCGGCGAGTTGCCGCTGCGTCTTCAGCGATGTGATGTGCGACGTCCGGCGCCAGCGGTCGGGCTTGGGCCGCGGTGGCCCGGCGAGCCGGATGTGCTCGAATTCCTGTGCCGCCCAGTCGCTCTTGCCCTGCTCCTCGAGTTCCGCGGCCATCACGTTCCGCAACTCGACCAGGACCTCGACGTCGAGCGCCGCGTAGTTCAGCCACGTGTCGGGCAGCGGCCGCTTCGACCAGTCGGCCGCGCCGTGACCCTTCCGCAGTTCGAGGCCCAGGGTCCGCTCCACGATCGCGGCGAGGCCGACCCGCTCGAAACCGGCGAGGCGCCCCGCCAGTTCGGTGTCGAACAGCGTCGCCGGCGCCAGACCGATTTCCGCGAGACCCGGCAGATCCTGGTCGGCGGAGTGCAGGATCCACTCCAGCGGGTTGATCACCTCCGCCAGCGGGGCGAGATCGGCGGCGGTGGGGATCGGGTCGAGGAGCACCGTCCCCGCGCCCTCCCGGCGCAGCTGTACGAGATACGCGCGCGCCGAATAGCGGAAGCCGGACGCCCGCTCGGCGTCGACCGCCAGCGGCCCGGTGCCCTCGCTCAGCGCGGCCGCGGCCTTCGCGACACCCTCCGCGGTGGTCACCACGTCGGGTACGCCGTCCCGGGGTGCGAGCAGGGGTACTACCTGCCCGCCTGGTTCTTCGGCGGGGACGGGAGACGAGGCGTCGTCGGTGACTTCGGACATGACAGCTGACTCTACGTCTCTTCGGGATTCCCGCAGCGCACCGCCGGGTTCACGACCGGTTCCCCGCTGCCTCGACGAGCTCGTCCAGGGCTGCCGGAAACGCGTCGACGAGATCCCAGAGGTGGGGTGCGAGTTCCGGGCAGCTCATCAGGCCGACGTCGAGTTGGCCGTTCAGCGACATCACCGTCACGTTGAGCCCGGCGCCGTGGAAGATCGGGCCCAGCGGATACATCGCCCGGATCAGGGCACCCAGGAAGTACAGCGGGACCGACGGTCCGGGCACATTGGAGATCACCAGGTTGTGGACCACCGGATGCCGTTCCGCCAGGCCGAGGGTCGAGTAGAGGCGCATCGCGGTGCCGAACACGGCCTGGCCGGCGAACTGCGACCAGTCCTGCAGCAGGCTCGCGCCGAGGGTCTCGTTGTGTTCCTTGGACGTCGAGTTGTGCTCGCCGATCGCCAGCAGGCGTTCGGCGGGATCCTCGATCTGGGTGCCGAGTTGGGTGAACATCCCGGACACCTGGTTGGTGCCGGGCCGGTCCGATTTTCCGTGGACCGACACGGGGACGATCGCCACCAGCGACTTGTCGGGCAGTTCCCTGCGGCTGCGCAGGTACTTCCGCAGTGCGCCCGAGCACAGGGCGAGGACGACATCGTTGACCTTGACGTCGAACGCATTCTTGACCGTCTTGACCTTCTCGAGGTCGAGTTGGGTGAACGCGAGATTGCGGTGACTGGTCAGCGTGCCGTTGAGGGACGTGCGCGGTGCGGTGAACGGCGCGGGCATCGCCTCGCCGCGCCGGGCCCGGCCGATCCAGCGGGGCAGCAGCGTCAGGCTCTGCGGGACGATCCGCAGCAGTTTCGCGGGGCGGGACGCGACGGCGAGCAGCCCGCCCACCGCGATGTCGAGTGTGCTCGCCTGTCCCGCGCTCTCGGCGGAGTCGTCGCGGTCGGGCCGCGGGGCGTCCGGTTCGAGGCCGCACAGCTGGGCCATCATGTTCGCGCCGGTGATCCCGTCCACGCCGGCGTGGTGCATCTTCGACATCACGGCGACGGAACCGTCGTCGAGGCCCTCGATCACCCACATCTCCCACAGCGGCCGGGCGCGGTCGAGGGGAATGCCCGCGATGTCGCCGCACAGTTCGGCCAGTTCGTCGCGGCCGCCGGGGGCGGGAAGGGCGACGCGGTGGCAGTGCCGGTCGATGTCGAAGTCGGTGTCCTCGACCCACACCGGGTGGTCGAGGTTGAACCGGGAGTCCTGCAGCTTGCGCCGGAACGCGGGAATCGCCTCGGTGCGGGCGCCGAGTTCGGCCTTGAGTCCGGCGAACGTGTAGCCGCCCGGAACCGTCGAGATGTCGAGGACGATGACTCCGCAGACGTGGAGGAGTTGTGTCGACGTTTCGAGATAGAGGAATGACGCGTCGAGACCGCTGAGTCGCTGCATGAAATCGATACTAGAACACGTTCTAGAAGGTGGTCCAACGAATCGCGGATCCGCCAGGTCTGCGCGACGGTGAACCGGCGAGATGCCACTCAGGTTCGTTCTCGATCCGCCGTGCAGGGGAGCGGGGCACGCAACCGCTCTATTAGAACATGTTCTACGGTTGGTGGTATGACCCGAGGCTTCGTTCTCCGGCAGGCCGTCGGCGCCGCACTCGCCGCCAACGCCCTGCGTCCCCTGCCCGGTGCGCCCACGTCGGTGGTCGCCTTCTTCTCGGGGTGGCTGACCACCGAACTCGCACCCCACCTCCTCGCCGTGACCGCCGCCGACGCCGCCCAGCACGCCGCCCGTCACGGCACGCGGACCCGCAGCGACCGCGTCGGCCTCGCGCTGGCCGCCGCCTCCGCCGCCGGGCTCGCCGCCGTCATCGCCACCGGCCGGGGCGCCGGAGCCGAAGCGGAATCCGCGCTCGTCGAGACGCTCGGCGAGAACTACACCGACCGCGACACCGCCATCGACCACCCGGGGCGGCCCGTGTGGCGGCAACTCCTCAACCCGTTCTGGATGCGGAACAAGGCCGTCACCCGGGTCCGCAACCTCGCGTACGGGCCGGGCGGGCGGCGGGCCCGCCTCGACATCTACCACCGGCAGGACCTGCCGTCGAAGAGCCCGGTCCTCCTCCAGATCCACGGCGGGGGCTGGGTGATCGGAAACAAGGACCAACAGGGTCTGCCGCTCATGCTCGAGATGGCCTCGCGGGGGTGGGTGTGCGCGGCCGTCAACTACCCGCTGTCGCCGAAGGCGAAATGGCCGGAACACCTGATCGCGATCAAGCAGGCCCTGGCCTGGCTCCGGGAGCACGTCGCGGAGTACGGCGGCAACCCCGACTTCATCGCCGTCACGGGCGGTTCCGCGGGCGGCCACCTCGCCGCCATGGTCGGACTCACCGCGAACGACGGTCGGCTGCAGCCCGGGTTCGAGGATGTGGACACGTCGGTCCAGGCGTGTGTGCCGTATTACGGCGTCTACGACTTCGCCGGCGACACCGGAATCAAGGCCGTCCTCCAGCGTGTGCACTCCGGGCTGATGCCGATGGTGCTCGGCAAGAACGCGACGTTCCCCGACGACTACCGGGCCGCGTCGCCGCTCGCGCACCTCCGGGCGGACGCACCCCCGTTCTTCGTGATCCACGGGACGAGCGATTCGCTCATTCCCGTCGCCGAGGCGCGGATCTTCGTCGACGAACTGCGGCAGGTGTCCGGCAACCCCGTCGTCTACGCGGAACTGAAGGGCGCGCAGCACGCGTTCGACGTGTTCCCCTCGATCCGCAGCATCTCGGTCACGCAGGCGGTCGGGCGGTTCCTGGAATGGTCGCGCAGCGCCACCACCGACGCCCCCGCAGCGGGCACGGCAGCAGGTACCGAATCGGCCTGACTACTTGCCGCCGAGCGTCTTCAGCTGCGCCACCCCGGCGGGCGGCAGACCGGCCGCGTACGCCAGCACCTCGCAGAACGCCTCGACGTGCGCGGCCAGTTCGACCGACGTCGCCGTCCACGACGCGCGCAGTTCCAGCTGATGCGCATGCGGGGGGCCGGCGATGTCGCCGTACCGCACCGACGTCGTCGCGGTCACCGTCCCGCCGAGCGCGTTGAGAGGTTCGTGGCGCGACTCGAGTGCGTCGACGAGCCAGCTCCACGCCACCTCGGGAAGCAGCGGGTCGGACGCCACGGCGGCGTCCAGGTCGGCCTGGATGTAGGCGACCAGCCGCATCGTGCCGTTCCACGCCTCGTCACCCTCGGGGTCGAACAGGAGGATCAATCTGCCGAACGCGTCACCCTCGCTCTGTTCGGCGACGACCCCGGTGTCCTCGTGCACGACCTCTGCGCCGACGGCGTAGCTGAACGGAGCGAGCCGTTGCGGGGGCCGGATGGGACCCAGCTCGATGTCCGCACGGACCTGCGCGGAATTCATCGCTTCGACGGCGGCGCGGAACTCGGCCGGTTCGGCGGGCGATCCCGAAGTCGTCACAGCTCGGGACGTTAGACCCGGACCCTCGCATCTCGTCGGAGGCGCGCCGAGCAGGGCCGATCGGCGGCGGAGCCGCGGCATGGCAGCATGAGAGCTGCCGAAATTCGAGCAGGCAGAGAGCGCGAGGACCGATGAGCGGGTTGGAAAGCACCAATGCAGGCATGAGCGAACGGGAAACGTACGCCGCGAGGCGGGTGCTCCCCGACGCACCCCTCCTGGCGGCCGCGGAAGGTCGCGCTCCAGGCCGGCGCCCCGTGTGGTTCATGCGGCAGGCTGGCCGCTCGCTTCCCGAGTACCGCGAGATCCGGTCGGGGATCGGGATGCTCGAGTCGTGCTTCGATCCGGCACTGGTCTGCGAGATCACCATGCAGCCCGTGCGCAGGCACGGGGTCGACGCCGCGATCCTGTTCTCCGACATCGTGGTGCCGCTGAAGGCGGCCGGGATCGATCTCGACATCGTGGCCGGCACCGGCCCCGTCGTCGCGAACCCGGTCCGGTCGATCGCGGACGTCGCCGCCCTGCCCCGCCTCGTGCCCGAGGAGGTCGGCGCGGTCGCGCAGGCCGTGCAGCTGCTCACCGCGGAACTCGGCTCGACGCCGCTGATCGGCTTCGCCGGTGCCCCGTTCACCCTCGCCTCGTACCTGGTCGAGGGCGGACCCAGCCGCAACCACGAGCGCACGAAGGCGCTCATGCATTCCGACCCGAAGACGTGGCACGCGCTGCTCGGCACGCTCGCCGACACCACCATCACGTTCCTGCAGACCCAGCTGCGCGCCGGCGTCGACGCGATCCAGCTGTTCGACTCGTGGGCGGGCGCGCTGTCGCTGGCCGAGTACCGGGAGTTCGTGCTGCCGCACTCCGAGCGGGTGTTCGCGGAGGTGGAGAGCGCGAAGGTGCCGCGGATCCACTTCGGTGTCGGAACCGGCGAACTGCTCGGCGCGATGGGCGAGGCGGGCGCCGACGTGGTCGGCGTCGACTGGCGCATCCCCCTGGACGTCGCGGCGCGCCGGGTCGGTCCGGGCAAGGCGCTGCAGGGCAACCTCGACCCCGCGGTCCTGTTCGCGGGACCGGCGGCCGTCGAGAAGCAGGTGCGCCGCATCACCGCGGAGGCCGACGCCGCCCTCGCCGCAGGCGCCACGGGACACATCTTCAACCTCGGGCACGGCGTCCTGCCCGACACCGACCCGGGCGCGCTGACCGCGCTGGTCGAGTTGGTGCACTCCCTGTGACCGGGTCGTCGCCGAACGTTCTCGTCGTCGGCGGCGGCATCTCCGGGCTCGTTGCCGCGTACCGCCTGCGGCAACGGCTCGGCCCTGATGCCCGGATCGTCGTCGCCGACGGCGCGGGACGGCTCGGGGGCAAGCTGCGCACGGTGGACCTGGCCGGGGAGCCCGTCGACGTCGGCGCGGAAGCCTTCATCGCGCGGCGCCCGGAACTGCCTGCCCTGCTCGGCGAACTCGGCCTTTCCGACCAGCTCGTGCACCCGGCGGGACTGCGTCCGCTGATCTGGTCCGAGAACGCCCTGCACCCGCTGCCCGCCGACACCCTCATGGGGATCCCCGCGGACGAGAACAGCCTCCGCGGCCTCGTCGACGACCGGACCCTCGCGCAGGTGGCGGGGGAGCGAACGGTGCCCCTCGATTGGACACCGGGCGCCGACGTCGCCGTCGGTGCGCTGGTCGGCGACCGGTTCGGTGCGCAGGTGGTCCGGCGATCGGTGGATCCGCTTCTCGGAGGGGTCTATTCGGGGCTGGCGGACACCATCGGTGTCCGCGCCGCACTCCCCACCCTTGCGGCGGCCCTCGACCGCGGTGCCACGAGCCTGTCCGCGGCGGTGGCGGAGGCACTTCCCCCTCCCGCATCAGGTCCGGTGTTCGGGGCGCTGCGGGACGGCTACGGCGTCCTGCTGCGTGCCCTCACGGACGCCGCGGGCGCGGAGATCGTGCCCGAGCGGATCCGGTCGCTCGGCCGCGACGGCGACGGCTGGTCGGCGGACCCGGTGGGCCGGGTGGACGGCGTGGTGCTCGCCGTGCCCGCTCCCCAGCTCGCCGACCTGCTCGCCGGCGTCGCGCCCCGGGCGTCGGCGGCCGCCGCGGACATCCCGCTGGCCTCCTCGGCCGTCGTCGCCCTGGCCCTGCCCGCCGGCACCGACGTCCCGCAGAATTCCGGGATCCTCGTCGCCACCGACACGTCGCTCGGCGCGAAGGCGTTCACCCTGTCGAGCCGCAAGTGGCCGCACCTCGCCGAGCGGGAGGTCACCCTCGTGCGGGCATCGTTCGGACGATTCGGCGACGCTGCCGTCGTCGACGCACCCGACGACGAGCTGATCGCCGCGGCCCGGCGCGACCTCGCGACCGTCACCGGCGGGTCGCCGGAACCCGTCGCCGCGCACGTCCAGCGCTGGCACGGCGGACTGCCGCAGTACGGTCCCGGCCACCTCGAGCGGGTGGCGGCCATCGAGCAGGAAGTCGCAGGTCTGGGCGGTATCGAGGTGTCCGGGGCGCTCCTGCACGGGGTGGGTGTACCCGCCTGTGTGGCCGCTGCGACGACGGCGGCTGCACGGCTCTCCGGGCGAGTGGCACGATAGACCCATGGCACGCCTCGACTTCGACGCATTGAACTCTGAAATCCGCTACCTCATGTTCTCGGTGTTCCAGGTGGAACCCGGTGTACTCGGGGACGACCGGGAAGCCGTGATCAAGGAGGCACGGATCTTCTTCGAAGGTCAGGCCGAGAAGGGTGTCGTGGTGCGCGGGCTCTACGACGTGGCAGGGCTGCGCGCCGACGCCGACTTCATGATCTGGACGCACTCGGCGAGCATCGAGGCCCTGCAGGCCACGTACTCCGACTTCCGCCGCACCACCGCCCTGGGCCGCGCGAGCAAGCCCGTGTGGAGCAACGTCGCGTGCCACCGTCCGGCCGAATTCAACAAGAGCCACATCCCGGCGTTCCTGGCAGGCGAGGATCCGGGCAACTACATCTGCGTGTACCCGTTCGTCCGCTCCTACGAGTGGTACCTGCTTCCCGACGACGAGCGCCGGAAGATGCTCGCCGACCACGGCATGGCGGCCCGCACCTACAAGGACGTGCGCGCCAACACCGTGCCCGCGTTCGCGCTCGGCGACTACGAGTGGATCCTCGCGTTCGAGGCGCCCGAGCTGTACCGCATCGTCGACCTCATGCGCGACCTGCGCGCCACCGAGGCCCGGCTGCACGTCCGCGAGGAGGTGCCGTTCTTCACCGGTCCGCGGGTGGATGTGGAGAAGCTCGTCGCGGCTCTGCCGTGATCTGACGCTCGAGAAATGAGTGACGCCGACGGGGCCCGCAGGGCGCCCCGCTATCAGCACATGTCGCACTGGGGCATGTTCGAGGCCGAGGTCGCCGACGGCGACGTCGTGGCCGCGCACCCGTACACCGGTGACGCCGACCCGTCACCGGTGCTCGGCAACCTCGCCGGGTCGGTCCGCACCAGGGCGCGGATCACCGGTCCGGTGGTGCGCCGGGGGTGGCTCGAGCACGGCCCGGGACCGAGCACGTCCCGCGGCTCCGACGAGTTCGTGGCGGTGGACTGGGAGGAGCTGACCCAGCGGCTGGCGAACGAACTGCGCCGGGTGGTCGACACCCACGGCAACAGCGCGATCTACGGCGGTTCCTACGGGTGGGCCAGCGCGGGCCGCTTCCATCACGCGCAGAGCCAGGTCCACCGGTTCCTGAACACACTCGGCGGCTACACCCGTTCGGTGCACAGCTACTCGCTGGGCGCGACGGGCGTCGTCATGCCCCGGGTGGTGGGCACGCACTGGAAGATGTTCGCCCGCTCCACGTCCTGGAAGCTCATCGCCGAGCACACGGACGTCATGGTGTGCTTCGGCGGCGTCCCCCTCAAGAACACCGGTGTCAATCACGGCGGCACCAGCGACCACCCCACCCGCGACGCCCTCGACGCCCTGCGGCGGCGCGGCGGATCCGTCGTGTCGTTCAGTCCGTTGAGCGACGACATGCACGGCGTCGCCGAACGGCACGCGCCGGTGCCCGGCACCGATGTCGCGGTCATGCTGGCCCTCGCGTACGTCCTCGCGTCGGAAGGCCTGCACGACACTGCGTTCCTCGGCAGCCACTGCGTCGGCTACGACCGCTTCGAGGACTACCTCCTCGGACGCTCCGACGGTGTCCCGAAATCGCCGGCCTGGGCGGAGCGGATCTCCGGCATCGCCGCCCCAGATCTGGTGGCCCTGGCCCGGCGGATGGCGGCGGGCCGGACGATGGTGACCGTCACCTGGTCGCTGCAACGGGTCCGGCACGGCGAGCAGGCCCCGTGGATGGGGGTCACCCTCGCCGCGATGCTGGGCCAGATCGGTCTTCCCGGTGGCGGTTTCGGGCACGGCTACGGTTCCATGAACGAGCCCGGACTCGCCCCGGTCCCGTACCCGCTGCCCACCCTTCCTCAGGGACTGAACCCGGTCCGCGACTTCATCCCCGTGGCCGCGGTGTCGGACATGCTGCTGAACCCGGGCGCCCCGTTCGACTACGACGGTCAGCGGCTGACGTACCCGGACATCAAGATGCTGTACTGGGCGGGCGGCAACCCGTTCCACCACCATCAGGACATTCCGCGTCTGCGCCGCGCACTGGCCCGGCCCGACACGATCGTGGTTCACGACCCCTACTGGACGCCGATGGCCCGGCACGCCGACATCGTCGTCCCGTCCACCACGTCGCTCGAGCGGGCCGATATCAGCTGTACCCGCAACGATCCGCTTCTCGTCGCCATGCACGCCGCGGTGACGCCGTACGCCGACTCTCAGGACGACTACGACACGTTCGCCGCCGTCGCCCGGAAGCTGGGTGTCGGCGAGAAGTTCACCGAGGGCCGCACGTCCGGGCAGTGGCTCGAGCACCTGTACGGGCAGTGGCGGGACTTCGTCCGCGCGGACGGCGGACCGGCGCCGAGTTTCGACGACTTCTGGACGCAGGGCCACGTGCGGATGCGGACCGAGGACGACCTGATCCTGTTCGGCGACTTCCGGGCGGATCCGGTGAAGTTCCCGCTCGGCACCCCGAGCGGGCGGATCGAGATCTTCTCCGAGGACATCGACGGATTCGGCTACGACGACTGCGCCGGACACCCCCGCTGGTACGAGCCGGAGGAATGGCTCGGTGGCCCGCGGGCCCGGCAGTTCCCGCTGCATCTGATCGCCAACCAGCCGCGCACCCGCCTGCACAGCCAACTCGATCACGGCGGCACCAGCCAGAAGTCGAAGATCCGGGGCCGCGAACCGCTGCGCATCCATCCGGACGACGCCGCCGACCGCGGATTGACCGGCGGCGACGTCGTCCGCGTGTTCAACGACCGGGGCGCGTGCCTCGCCGGTGTGGTGGTGGACGAGGGTGTCCGCCGCGGAGTGGTGCAGCTGTCGACGGGGGCCTGGTACGACCCGCTCGACGCCGCCGACCCGGATTCGCTCTGCGTGCACGGGAACCCGAACGTGCTGACCCCGGACGTGGGCACGTCGTCACTCGCCCACGGCTGCACGGGCCAGCACGTGCTCGTGCAGATCGAACGCTACGACGGCGAACTACCGCCGATCCGGGCGTTCGATCCGCCCGCGATCATTCGCCGGCCGGTTCCAGAACCAGCGAGATCGAATTGATGCAGTACCGCTGATCGGTGGGGGTGGGGTAGCCCTCGCCCTCGAAAACGTGGCCGAGGTGGCTGTGGCACGTCGCGCAGACCACCTCGACGCGGCGCATGCCCAGCGAGGTGTCCTCGTGGAGGATGACGGCGTCCGAGTCGGCCGGGTCGAAGAACGACGGCCACCCGCAGTGCGATTCGAACTTCTCCGTGCTGCGGAACAGTTCGGCGCCACAGGCCCGGCAGTGGTAGACGCCTTCCGTCTTCGTGTCGGTGTACTCGCCGACGAAGGGGCGCTCGGTGCCGGCCTGGCGCAGCACCGCGTACTCCTCGGGAGTCAGTTTCTCGCGCCACTCGCTGTCGGAGAGATCAACCTTCGGGGCGGACTGCGTGGGATCCTGCTGCTGCGAACTCATGGCTCCACGCTAATACGTTTCGCCGATTCCGGCCGTGAGGCCCCGGCGTGTGACGGAGCTATGTCTTGGCGGCGGCCGACTCGACCTGCGGCTGCTCGTCCGGTTCCGGCTCCCGCGGAGTCTGCGGGGCCCTCTCGCCCGGTTCGAGGAGGAACGCCGGATCGATGCCCCGGTCGAGGCGACCTTCGCGTCGCGCGGTGACGTACCGGACGGTGAGCACACCGAAGATCACGAGGAGCATCAGACTCCACCCCAGCGTGGTCTTCATGTACTCCGCGGTCCGGCCGGCTTCGATGAACCGGCTCGACAGCCAGCTGTCGTAGCTCATGAAGCCGTACACGGCCAGCCACGCCGGCCAGTTCCGCATCACAGAATTCTTCAGCACCACGGACATCAGGAGCGGGAACAGCATCATCGAGTAGTACATCTGGCCCAGCGAGCCGAGCAGCCACGACGCCGTCAGCAGAACACCGGACGTGGTGACCACGAAGAACAGTTCGTCGTGGCGGTAGAAGCGGTGGAGCAGCCACAGGGACGAGAGCACGATGGCGGCGAAGATGCCGCGCAGCGCCCAGATCAGACCGGTGGGCAGACCGTAGTACTTGCCGTTGCCGACGATCGCGCTGTTGAAGTAGTCGCGCGACTCCATCAGGTACGGCACCGTGTGGTGCACGAAGTCCATCGGGTCTGCGGACAGCGGCCACGCGACGGCGGTGAGGATCAGGGGGATGCCGATCGCGGTGACGAACACCTTCCACTGTCCGCGCACCAGAGGCAGCAGCAGCAGCGGGGCGAGGATCGGTTTGACCGCGAACGTCAGTCCGATGGCGACACCGGACCACATGTCCTTGCGCTTCATGAGCAACACCAGGAACGCGATCTCGCCGAGGAGGACGAGGCCGTTGATGTTCGTGAAGACCAGGGTGTTGGTAACGGTCTCGGACGAGAACGTGGCGAGCAGCAGGATCGGGGCCGCGATGGAGTTCAATCCCAGGCCGAACAGCCGCAGCAGCAGGTATAGGGCGATCACGATGGCGATCGCGTTGGCGATGATGAACAGCCAGCGCGACTTCTCGGGGTCGATCACCGCGATCGGCGCCATCAGCAGCGTCCCGGACGGCGGGTACAGGTAGTGCGGATCGACCCAGTTGAAGTTGGCGGTGTACACGGGGCGCCCGTTGAGGAAGGCCAGCGCAGCGTTGTAGACCGGCCGGAAGTCGTCGGTGATGTACCCGTTGACCGCCTTGACGACCACTCGATGCAGCACGGTCATGACGGCGATCGGCCACAGCGCGAAGTTGATTACCTCGTTGGCAGTCCGCCCGGTGCGCGGTTCGAGTTGTCGAAGGAACACCACGGCACGGTACACCGAGATGCCCTGACGTGCGGTCACGCACCCCCTGTGGGTGTCGGGCGGAACACCTCCGCTAGGCGGGGCAGGCGCTGCCGTCCGGCGGCAGCACCCCGTCCGTGACGTAGGTGACGATCGACTTCTGCGCGCAGTCCGAATGGGTGGCGGGGTGGCCGCTGCCGTGCCATGTCAGCGTCGCCGTCGCGGCGCCTGCACTCGACACGGCCCCCGTCACCGTCCCCACCCCGGCATTCCCGACGACCGGGTCGGCGGTGCCGCTGAGCACCAGGACCGGCAGCGTCAGCTCGCCGGGCAGGGCGGGGGGCGCGGTCGCGGGCCAGGACGTGCACGTGAGCAGTCCGACGGCGGCGGTCGGGCCGAACAACGGGAACCGTTCGCCCCACAGCTTCTGCAGTTCCCGGACCCGGTCGGGTGCGGGCCACTGCTGGCCGTCGGTGCAGCGGGTGATGAACTGGCCGTCGCTCTCGTAGGCGGCCTCGGCCTGCGCGACCGCCGCGAGGATCGGCCCTGTGTTCCCGGCGAGGGCGGCGGACACGGCATCCGACAGGGCGCGGACGCGGCCCTGCTGGTCGCCGCCCGCCGCGGCGAGCGACCCGGACACCGCGGTGAGGAGGGCGTTCGCGGACACCCGGGGGATCTGCCCGTTCGCGGCGCGGGTGACGGCGTCCGTCACCGCGGCGCGGGGATCGGCGCCGAGGGAGCAGTTCAGGGCCGTGCACTGGCGGGCGAACGCGTCGAACGCCGCCTCCTGGCCCGCCACCTGCTGCTCGGTGACGGTCGCGGCGTCCACCGTGGTGACGGCGGGGGAGTCGAGGACGAGCCGGCCGACCCGGCCGGGGTACTTGGCGGCGTAGCTGAGCGCAACGGCGCTGCCGTTGCCGGTGGCGAGGATCCCGAGCGCGTCGACGTCCCAGGTGCGGCGCAGTTCCTCGATGTCGTCGGCGGCGTGGGTGCTGTCGAACGCGAGTTCCTGCGGCTGCAGGTAGTCGGTGCACGCGATGGTGGCGTCGCGGCCCAGCGCCGTCACCTTGTCGACCTGGTCACCCGTCCCCGGGTCGAACTGCCCGAGATTCGCCAGGCTGCTGCGGAGCTCCGGGGTGAGGCACTCGATCTCCTGCGAGGCGGCGATCCCGCGGCGGTCCACCGCGACCACCGGGCGCGTCGACAGCAGCGACGTCAGACCACCGGTGCTCAGCGCGGCGAGCGTCGCGGTCGACGACCGGTCCGATCCCGACGTGAGCACGAGTGGCGCCGCGTTCTCGGGGGTGTCGGCGAGCCGCGCCCGCATCGCACCCGTCGTGAAGGTCCCGGGCAGGGTGCCGCTCTCGTCGACGGCCGCCTCGTAGGAGCCGCACTCGAAGACGATCCCGGCGGGGGCCGTCGTGCCCGGGCCCAGGGCGCCGAGCGTGCTCTGAGTGCAGTCGGTCCACGCCAGGTCGTTCTTCGGGGTCTGCAGCACGGGCGGGGCAGCGTCGGGGTTCTCGGTCTCGGTCGCGGTGGGTTCGCTGCCGCCGCCCTCGCGCTCGACTGCCACGTGCGGGCGGTTGGACGGTCCGGCTCCGCACGCGGTGCACACCACGAGAACCATTGCGAGCAACACCGATCTGCGCATGGCGACCACCCTGCCAGGTTCCGCTACGGGCGGGGCAGCCGCACCCATCGGGTGAGGACGGTGCCGTCGGTGTCGGTGAGGATGTGCGCGGGAGTCATCGCGGTGATCCGGGCATTCGGTGCGGTCGCGACGCGCCCGGCCGTTCCCCCGGCGAGCACCGGCGCGGTGGTCAGGCAGACCTCGTCGACGGCGTCGTCCGCGATCAGCTGCCCGAACAGGCTCGGGCCGCCCTCGCAGAGCACCCGCCGGTGTCCGAGATCGTCGAGAGCCGCGATCAGTCCTTCACTGGTGATCTGCCCGTCGCCTGCCGTGACGATCCGGGCGCCCGCGTCGGCGAGGGCGCGGATCCGCGCCGGGTCGGCGTCCGCGCACGTGACGACGATCGGCGCCACCTCGGTGTCCGTGAACAGGCGGGCCTGCGGGTCGAGGTGGGCGCGGGCGGATACGACGGCGATCGGTGGAACCTCCGGCATCCCCGAGGTCGCCCGGCGTCGCCTGCCCTCGGCGCCGACGCGCGCGCCGCCGTAGTTCTCCGCCCGGACGGTTCCGGCCCCGACCAGCACGACGTCGGCCAGTTCCCGTAGCGTCTCGAAGACCAGTGCGTCCGCGGGGGTGCCGAGCGCCCCGCTGACCCCGTCGACGGAGACGGCGCCGTCGATACTGCTCACGAAGTTGACGCGGATCCACGGCCGCGGGGTCTCCGCCGGATAGGCGTACAGCTCACGCAGCGTGTTCGCGGTCGATTCGCTGGACTCCTCCCGGACGGGCGGACGGTCCGGTGTGAAAAATGTCGCAATATGTACACGGTGCATGTTGGTGATCACAACACGTGGATACCCTGCTTGTATGCATGCACGTCTTGTCGATCGCAGCCCCGTGGTCCCCGCTGATCAGTTGGTAGCTCAGATGGTGCCCCCGGCCATGTTCGACGAGGTGAGCTTCGCGTCGTACATTCCCGATCCCGCAGAACCCAGCCAGGCCGCCGCGGTCCAAAAGGCGGAGGAGTTCGCGAAGAAGGTCGTGAAGATCCGCAGCGGCGGTCGACGCGGCCTGTTCGGGAAGAAGACGCCGGCCACCGGTGCCGGTCTCTACCTCGACGGCGGCTTCGGCGTCGGCAAGACCCACCTCCTGGCCTCGATCTTCCACAGCGTCCCGTCGCCCAAGGCGTTCGGCACGTTCGTGGAGCTGACGCACGTCGTCGGCGCCCTCGGCTTCAACAAGGCCGTCGAACAGCTGTCCGACCACAGCGTCCTCTGCATCGACGAATTCGAACTCGACGACCCGGGCGACACCATGCTGGTCTCCCGCCTGCTGTCGGAGTTGTCGGCACGCGGCGTGTCCATCGTCGCGACGTCGAACACGCTGCCCGGCCAGCTCGGTGAGGGACGATTCGCCGCACAGGACTTCCTGCGGGAGATCAAGAAGCTCGGTTCCATCTTCGAGACGATCCGCGTCGACGGACCCGACTACCGCCACCGCGACCTGCCGCCGGCCCCGGACCCGATTTCCTCGGAGGAGCTCGCCGAGCGCGCCGAGAGCATCCCCGGTGCCACACTCGACGACTTCGACGCCCTGTGCAAACACCTCAGCACGCTGCACCCGTCCCGCTACAACAAGCTGGTCGAGGGCATTCCGGCCGTGTTCCTGGACGGTGTCCACCCCGCCGAGGACCAGTCGGTGGCGCTGCGGCTGGTGGTCCTCGCCGACCGCCTCTACGACGCGAGCATCCCCGTCACCGTTGCGGGAGCCAAGCTCGACGCGATCTTCACCCCCGAAATGCTGGCCGGCGGGTACCGGAAGAAGTACCTGCGTGCCACGTCGCGTCTGCTGGCGCTGTCGCGTTTCGAGGTCGCGGCGAGCTGACCCGGCTCGCTACAGTGCCCGCTGCATCACGAAATCGTGGTGCAGCTGGGTGCCGACGACGAACGTCTTCGTTCCGACCTGCGTGAAGCCGTGCTTCGCGTAGAAGCGCTGGGCTCGCACGTTCTCCTGGTTCACGCCCAGCCACAGCCCGGCGCACCCCGCCGCGACCGCCCGTTCGACGATCGCATCCATCAGCGCGGACGCGACGCCGGTCCCGTGATTGCCGGGCAGCACGTACAGCTTGCTGATCTCGGTGGTCGGCCGCAGCGTCACGATCCTGCCGACGTCCGGATCGGCGGGTTCCCCGTCGATCAGCATCGCGTAGCCGACGATCGCCCCGCCATGTGTCACCTTGAGGACGGTGCGGTCGGGGTCGGTGAGGTACTCGGAGAACCGTTCGGCGGACAGCACGTCGTCGATGAACGTGGCGATGTCGTCCTGCGTCGCCCCAGGCGGGCACGCAAGGGGGAACGTCGCCGCGGCGACGTCGGCGATCGCCTCGGAATCCCAGATTCCCGCCGGGTCGATTTCGACAGTCACAGCTGATCCACCGCGTCCTTCGCTTCCCGAAGAGTCATCCCCGTACTGTCCCGCAGCAGGCTGATCGCCGCAATGCTCCGGCCGTACTCGACCGTGGCCTTCGCGTGCCGCACGCCGATTCCGTCCCGCGCGACGAGGAGCTTGATCGCCTCGGTGGTCCGGCCCCGGTCCAGCAGGCACGTCACCTCGTCCCGGGTGGCGTCGTCGAGGTGCCGCCACGTCGATGCGGGATGCAGGTCGGGTGGGGTGTGCGAGCCGCCGCGACAGGACCGCGACGTGACCAGAACCGCGATGTAGACGATCGCCACCGCGATCACGAACCATCCCCAAGTCGGCATGACCTAAGTAGAACATCTGCTGTCAGTCGCGATCCGGGGCCCACTCGGATTGCTCTTCGCGGTCCCGGTCCGGGGCGAACGCGGGTGCGAGGAGGAGGAGTCCGAGCGCGAACAGGAGCGGGACCACGAACCCGATCCGCAGGTCGGTCGCGGCGGCGGCGCCGCCGACCGCCCTTCCGGCGACACCGACCGCCGAACCCGCACGGACGACGGCGATCTCGTCGTATTTCGCGATCCAGAAGTCGCCACTCAGCCGCGACACCAGAGCCGCGCACTGGTGGGCCCGGATCGGAACCGGAACGGCCACAGGGTCAATCGCCGGTGCGGCGATGCCTGCCGGGGCCCGCACCGGGCCGATCCGGCGACGACGAACGCCGCCGTCAGCTGGGCGGCGGCGACACCCACGCCGAGGGCCGACGTCGCGGCGACGAAGAGCGCGCCCGCAATCGCACCGACGCTCCACACCGCGTGGAACGACGACAGGACGAAGCGACCGTAGGCGTGCTGGATCGACACCGCCTGCGTGTTGGCGGCGGCGTCGACGATGCCGAGTCCGGCGCCGTACGCGGACAGGCAGGCGAAGAAGGCGCCGGTGTTCGGGCTGAAACCGAGCGCCCCGCCCGCGGCCGCGATCGTCGCGAGCCCGAGTTGCGGTGCCGCCCTGCTGGAGAAGCGGCGGGCCAGGTGTTCGGCGAGCCTTCGATCGTGGACATCCCCGCCGTGAGTGCGGCGATCCTGGTCTCTGATTGGACGAGTGTCCAATAATTTGCGGGGATGTGCAGCGTTCTCCGGATCGGCGGGTGATATGTCCGAAAGCGCCGGTCGACGAGGTGCCCGGAACAAGACTGAGCCCCAGCCTTGGATGGGGGGTCATGGCTGGGGCTCATTGCCATCGGGGGGGTGGATGGCAAGTTCGACGATACATGAGGATTTCCTCACGTTCCAGAAGCGGGGGTAACGATTTCGTCACCGGCCGTCGCCGTGGCCGGCGTTACCGCACGCACCGGGGTTGTCTCAGTGGACGGTTGTCGCTTACAGTGTCCTCCATGCAGCGCATTCTCGTAGTTCTCCGCCGTAGCGGGGTCTGATACGGACCGACCCCTCGCTGCGGGTCGTTGAGCTACGCGTTGGTCCTCCCTCCTTCCAGGAAGACCACGAGAATGAGCACCAACACTTCTTTCGCTCTATCCTTTCCCTCGTCGACACCGGCCGCCGACCCGTTCGCCGTGCGCCACGGCAAGTCGCTGCCATCGGAACTCCGCACCGAAGCCGCCGGGATGACCTGGACCGCGTTCGAGACCGTCTACGCACCGTCCAACGGACCGTTCCGCCTGGGCAGCTGGTCGGAAACGAAGACCGGGCCCGGGATGTGGGATTTCGAAGCCACCCTCGGCATCGGCGAATCGATCTGCAAGACCGGTGCGAGCGCGCCCGGCCCGGTCTCCGCCATGACCTCGATGCTGTACGACGCGGGGTGTGCGATGGAGATCCTGTCCTTCCACCAGCACGAGATCGGGCACCGCACGGCGACCTTCCTGCTCTGTGAGAGCGCGGGCATCCGGCTCTGGGCGATGGGAATCGGCGAGTCCCGCACGGAATCGACTCTGCGCGCGATGATCTCCGGCGCCAACCGGCTCCGGCCCGCCTGACGCACAACGACGTGCGGCCCCGGTCGATGACCGGGGCCGCACGTCGTGAACTCTTCGGTTGAACGCGAAATGGTGCGCGATACTGGGATTGAACCAGTGACCTCTTCCGTGTCAGGGAAGCGCTCTCCCGCTGAGCTAATCGCGCGGGACGGAAAAAAGAGAGCGGACGACGGGATTCGAACCCGCGACCCCAACCTTGGCAAGGTTGTGCGCTACCAGCTGCGCCACGTCCGCATTCGTGAAGGCCCCTTGCGGGGCTGTCACTGTCGAGCAAGTCACACATTAACAGTCGAGCATCTAGCATCTATCTCGGTGCGCGATACTGGGATTGAACCAGTGACCTCTTCCGTGTCAGGGAAGCGCTCTCCCGCTGAGCTAATCGCGCGAGGTGGAGACGGGAATCGAACCCGTGTGCACGGCTTTGCAGGCCGTTGCCTCACCACTCGGCCACTCCACCGCGAAGGTTGAGTCCAACCTCTCGAGCGGACGACGGGATTCGAACCCGCGACCCCAACCTTGGCAAGGTTGTGCGCTACCAGCTGCGCCACGTCCGCATGCACCGTGTAACTCGCGGAGAATGTTCTCCGTGGTGCGGTTGAGAACATTAGCCGACCATCCGCGATAGTTACAAATCTGCAGGTCAAGGCATCAGGCGGTGAACTCGACGTGAACGGGACCGGGTCGCGGGCGTGCCGCAGCCAGGGGCCGGCACGAATCCCACACGAATCCCATCGAGGTGATTTTCGTTCGGCCGCTCGGTCTGTTAATGTTCCAACTCGTTCGAGCGCGAGTATTCGACGCGCCTCGGTCCCGTGGCTCAGTGGAAGAGCGTCCCGTTCACACCGGGAAGGTCGCTGGTTCGATCCCAGCCGGGACCACACAAAGAAGAGGTCGTTTCCGAAACCGGAAACGACCTCTTCTTTTTCGTGTGCGCACCCGGAAAATCGGTTGTTGCCGCTCTCCGGTGCGACGGACAATGAACTGAGCCGGCCCGAAAATTTCCCGGGTGATCCGCTACCGAAGGACTGAAGTCCCATGTTCCCCGTGAGGCTGGAAGGTACCACCGCGCCGACACTGATGTGGGCGGAGGAGCAGACCATCGAGCAGGCTGCGTTGCAGCAGTTGCGGAACATGGCCGACCTGCCGTGGGTGCACGGGGTGCGCGTCATGCCCGACGTCCACGTGGGCAAGGGCGCGACGGTCGGTTCCGTCATTGCGATGCGGGCGGCGGTCGCCCCCGCGGCGGTCGGCGTCGACATCGGCTGCGGAATGACGGCGGTCCGGACCGATGTGACCGCGAGCGACCTGCCGGACAGCCTGCGGTCGATGAGGTCGCACATCGAGCGGGCGGTGCCCGTCGGTTTCGCCATGCACGAGCACTCGGTGAACGTCGGCGCGCTGGGTACCGATGCCGGGGGAGTGAAGAAGGGGTGGCACCGCTTCTGGCAGGAGTTCGGCGACCTGCATTCCGGTGTGCAGTCCCGGGAATCGCGGGCGATGAAGCAGATCGGCACACTCGGCGGCGGCAACCACTTCATCGAGGTGTGCGTGTCCGACGCCGACGAGGTCTGGCTGATGCTCCACTCCGGGTCACGCAACATCGGCAAGGAACTCGCGGAGCGGCACATCGCGGTGGCGCGGGCCCTGCCGCACAACCAGCGGCTGGTCGATCGCGATCTCGCGGTGTTCCTGGCAGGCAGCAAGGAGATGGACGCATACCGCCACGACCTGACGTGGGCGCAGGAGTATGCGGCCCGGAACCGCGCCGTCATGCTCACGCTGGTGATGCAGGCCTTCCGGCAGTCCCTTCCCGGCAGGACGGTGCGGTTCGACGAGCCGATCTCCTGCCACCACAACTATGTGTCGGAGGAGATCGTCGACGGCGAGCCGATGCTCGTCACGCGTAAAGGCGCGATCCGGGCGGGCCGGGGTGATCTCGGGCTCATCCCCGGGTCGATGGGCACCGGTTCCTACGTGGTGCGGGGCCTGGGCTCCGAGTTGTCGTTCAATTCGGCGTCGCACGGGGCGGGGCGGACGATGAGCCGCACCAAGGCGAAGAAGCGGTTCACCGTCGACGACCTGGTGCGGCAGACGTCCGGCGTCGAATCGCGCAAGGACGCCGGTGTGATCGACGAGATTCCCGGCGCCTACAAGGACATCGAGCAGGTGATCGAAGCACAGGCCGATCTCGTCGAGGTGGTGGCCCACCTGCGGCAGGTCGTCTGTGTGAAGGGGTGACCGCAGGTCGCGGTCGGTAGGGTGGACTGGTGACCAGCAGAGAAGCTCGACCGGGATCCGCGCCCGAGAACAGGGACGTGGACGACTCGGATCTGTCGCCGTTCCAGGAAGCGGAGAGCCGCTGGCGCCGGTGGCGGGCATACGTCGCCGCGCGCCCGCGCCTCAACCTGGCGTACCGCATCGTGGTGGGGGTGATCGGCGTTCTCGTGCTCGCCGCCGGGATCGTCGCGATCCCGTACCCCGGGCCCGGCTGGCTGATCGTGTTCGCGGGGCTCGGCATCCTCGCGTCCGAGTTCGCGTGGGCCCACCGGTTGCTGCACTACGCGCGGCAGCGTTACGACACGTTCATGGACTGGTTCTCGCGGCAGTCGCTGGTGGTCAAAGGGCTGGGCGCGTTGCTGACGTGTGCCGTCGTCCTCGCCACGCTGTGGTTGCTCGGGACGTTCGGTCTCGTCGGGACGTGGATCGGCCTCGACTACCCGTGGCTGGAGAGCCCGCTCTAGCCGGACGCATGATTGGGTGTCACTGCTGGGCCGATAACATGGGCTGGCACATTCACCATGTCTGCACCGCACACCTCACCTAGGAGAACATCGCCGTGAGCACCCCCGCATCCGCCGCCCAAGCCACCCTCGTCCGGGTGCCCGCGGGGACGACGGCCGGTACAGCGGTTCGGGAGGCCGGCTACCCGACCAAGGGCCCGGACGTCGTCGTCGTGGTCCGTGACGCGGAGGGCCAGCTCAAGGACCTGTCCTGGGTGCCCGACGCCGACGTCGAGGTCGAACCGGTCGCGGCGAACACCGACGACGGCCGCAGCGTCATCCGCCACTCGGCGGCGCACGTCCTCGCGCAGGCCGTCCAGCAGGAATTCCCCGAGGCAAAGCTCGGTATCGGCCCGCCGATCAAGGACGGCTTCTACTACGACTTCGCCGTCGAGCGCCCGTTCACTCCCGAGGACCTCGCGAACCTCGAGAAGCGGATGAAGAAGATCGTCAAGGGGTCGCAGCGGTTCTCGCGCCGCGTCGTCGACTCGCTGGAGGAGGCGCGAGCCGAACTGGCGAACGAGCCCTTCAAGCTCGAACTCATCGACGACAAGTCGGGAATCGACGACCCGGAGATCATGGAGGTGGGCGGCAACGAGCTCACCATCTACGACAACCTGGACCCACGGACCGGCGAGAAGGTGTGGGGCGACCTGTGCCGGGGCCCGCACATCCCCACCACCAAGCACATCCCGGCGTTCAAGCTCACCCGCAGCTCCGCGGCGTACTGGCGTGGTAACCAGGACAACGCCGATCTGCAGCGGATCTACGGCACCGCGTGGGAGTCGGCGGAGGCGCAGGAGCAGCACCTGGAACTGCTCGCCGAGGCCGAGCGCCGCGACCACCGCAAGCTGGGGTCGGAACTCGACCTGTTCAGCTTCCCCGACGAGCTCGGCTCGGGACTGCCCGTGTTCCATCCCCGGGGCGGGATCATCCGCACCGAGATGGAGGACTACTCCCGCAAACGCCACGTCGAGGAGGGGTACGAGTTCGTCAACACCCCCCACATCACCAAGGGCCACCTGTACGAGGTGTCGGGGCACCTGGACTGGTACCGCGACGGCATGTTCCCCGCGATGCACATCGACGAGGAACTGAACGAGGACGGCACTGTGCGCAAGCCGGGCCAGGACTACTACCTCAAGCCGATGAACTGCCCGATGCACAACCTGATCTTCCGCTCCCGCGGACGGTCGTACCGCGAACTGCCGTTGCGGCTCTTCGAGTTCGGTTCGGTGTACCGGTACGAGAAGTCGGGTGTCGTCCACGGACTGACCCGCGTGCGGGGAATGACGCAGGACGACGCGCACATCTACTGCACCCGCGAGCAGATGCGTGACGAACTGGCGTCCACCCTGCAGTTCGTCCTCGGCCTGCTGAAGGACTACGGACTGGACGACTTCTACCTCGAGCTGTCCACCAAGAACCCGGACAAGTTCGTCGGCGACGACGCCGTGTGGGAGGAAGCGACGGCGACGCTCGCCGAGGTCGCGGAGTCGTCGGGGCTGAACCTGGTTCCCGATCCGGGCGGCGCCGCGTTCTACGGCCCGAAGATCTCGGTGCAGGTGCAGGACGCCCTGGGGCGCACCTGGCAGATGTCGACGATTCAGCTCGACTTCAACCTGCCCGAGCGGTTCGACCTCGAGTACACCGCCACCGACGGCACCAAGCAGCGGCCGGTGATGATCCACCGGGCCCTGTTCGGGTCCATCGAACGGTTCTTCGGGGTGCTCACCGAGCACTACGCGGGCGCGTTCCCGGCCTGGTTGGCGCCCGTCCAGGTGGTCGGAATTCCGGTGGCGGAGACGTTCGCCGATCACCTCTTCGACGTGGTGAAGCGGCTGAAGGCGGCCGGTGTCCGCGCCGAGGTCGACGCGAGCGACGACCGCATGCAGAAGAAGATCTTCAACAACACGGCGCAGAAGGTGCCGTTCATGCTGCTGGCGGGTGCGCGCGACGTCGAAGCCGGCGCCGTCAGCTTCCGATTCCGCGACGGCACCCAGGTCAACGGCGTGCCCGTGGACGACGCCGTGCGCATCGTCACCGAATGGATCGGCCGCCGCGAGAACGCGTCGCCGACGGCGGAACTGCTGCAATCCGGTCAGGAAGGGTGACCCACATGACCGGAGGTGACGACGTGACGGCCGACGAGATGCTCGGCGGCCCCGGCCGCCTCGTCGACCGCGGCCCCGGCGAGCCCGATCACCTTCAGCGGATCTGGTCGCCGCACCGCATGTCGTACATCGCCGAGACACCGAAGTCGAAGGACGTCCCGAACGAGCCGTTCATCGACATCCCGAAGATGGACGACGAGGACGGGCTGATCGTCGCCCGCGGGGAGCACGTGTACGCGGTGCTGAACCTGTACCCGTACAACCCGGGGCACCTGATGGTGGTTCCCTACCGCAAGGTCGCGGCGCTGGAGGACCTGACGGAGGCGGAAAGCGCCGAACTGATGTCGTTCACGCAGCAGGCGCTGCGCGTGATCAAGCGGGTGTCGCGGCCCGACGGTTTCAACGTCGGCCTCAATCTCGGTGCGGCGGCGGGCGGTTCGCTCGCCGAGCACCTGCATCAGCACATCGTTCCGCGCTGGGGCGGGGACGCGAACTTCATCACGGTCCTCGCCGGGGTCAAGGTCATGCCGCAATTGCTGCGCGAGACCCGGGGGCTGCTGGCGAAGGCCTGGAATGAATGACGCGAATGAATGACGCGATAGATGAATGACGCGCGAGTCGCTGACTCACGCGTTCGGGGTTCCTGTCGGGAAGTGAAGAACGGGGTGGAGAGGTGCTGAGCTTCTTCGGACGGGCATCCGTGTCCAAGGTGACGGCGCCACTGGGGAAGGCCCTGGTCAAGACCGGGCTCACCCCCGATTCCGTCACCGTCATCGGCACCGTCGCGACCGTGGCGGGCGCCGTCACACTGTTTCCCAGCGGACATCTGTTCTGGGGAGCGATGTTCATCTGGCTGTTCGTGATGTTCGACATGCTGGACGGCGCGATGGCACGCGCACGGGGCGGCGGAACCCGGTACGGCGCCGTCCTCGACGCCACCTGCGACCGGGTGGCCGACGGCGCGATCTTCGCCGGGCTCGCCTGGTGGGCGGTCTATCACGAGAACAGCAAACCGCTGCTGATCGCGACACTGCTGTGCCTGGTCACCTCGCAGGTGATCTCGTACGCCAAGGCACGCGCAGAGGCGAGCGGACTGTCCGCCGACGGCGGGCTCATCGAGCGACCCGATCGGCTGATCATCGTCCTCGTCGGCGCCGGCGTCACCGGGCTCGGAGTGCCGTGGGCCGTGCACGTCGCGATGTGGTTGCTGTCGGTGGGCAGCGTGATCACCGTGTTCCAGCGGGTCCTGGCGGTCCGCCGGTCGCCGGGGGCGCGGGACGTGCTGCCCCTGCCGCCCGCCGACCCGACGCCGGAAGACGGACAGGCGACCGCGCAGTGAGCGGCCTGTCCGAACGCCTCAGCGACCTGGGGTACGCGACCGGCTGGCGGCTGGTGCGCGCACTGCCCGAGAAGGTCGCGGTCACCCTGTTCGACAGGGGAGCCGACTTCGCCGTCCGGAACGGCGGCCCGGACCAGTTGCGCCGCAACCTCGCCCGGGTGCTGGGTGTGCCCGCCGCGGAGGTGCCGGACACGCTGATACGGGCGTCGATGCGGTCCTACGCACGGTACTGGCGGGAGGCCTTCCGGCTGCCGTCCATGGATCTGGTGAAGACCGGCGCCGCCCTCGACGCGCTGATCGAGGGGCAGAAGCACCTCGACGCCGCGAAGGAGGCGGGCACGGGCGCGATTCTCGCCCTTCCGCACAGCGGCAACTGGGACATGGCCGGCGTGTGGTGCGCCCAGCACTGGGGCGGCCTGTCGACGGTCGCCGAACGGCTGAAACCCGAATCGCTGTACCAGCGGTTCGTCGACTACCGCGAAGGCCTCGGCTTCGAGATCTTCCCGCTCAGCGGCGGTGAGTACCCCCCGTTCGTGGAACTGTCGGAGCGGCTGCGGGACAACGGCATCGTGTGCCTTCTCGGTGAACGCGACCTGGCGAAGAAGGGTGTCCCGGTGACGTTCTTCGGTGAACCGACCCGGATGCCCGCCGGTCCCGCGAAGCTGGCGATCGACACCGGTGCGCCGCTGCTGCCGGTGCACTGCTGGTTCACCGACGGCGGGTGGGGTTTCCGCATCGACCCGCCGATCGACACGACCGCGGGAGTGGCCGCGGCGACCCAGGCCCTGGCGGACCGGTTCGAGGCCAACATCGCCGCACATCCCGAGGACTGGCACATGCTTCAGCCGCTGTGGCTGTCCGACCTGTCGCAGGCGAGGCTCTCCCGAATGGAGAACTCGTGAAGATCGGCATGGTCTGCCCGTACTCGTTCGACGTCCCGGGCGGAGTGCAGGCCCACGTCGTCGACCTCGCGGAGGTCCTGATCGAGCGCGGGCACAAGGTGAGCGTCCTGGCGCCGGCGTCCGACGACGTCGACCTGCCCGGTTTCGTCGTGTCGGCGGGACGCGCCCTCGCCATTCCCTACAACGGTTCGGTGGCCCGGCTGAGTTTCGGCCCCGCCGCGAGCGCCCGGGTCCGGCGCTGGATCTCGGACAACGATTTCGACGTCCTGCACATCCACGAGCCCAACGCGCCGAGTCTGTCGATGCTCGCCATGCGCGTGGCGGAGGGGCCCATCGTGGCGACGTTCCACACGTCGACGACGAAGTCGTTGGTGCTGAGCACGTTTCAGGGTGTGCTCCAGCCGTACCTGGAGAAGATCAGCGGTCGCATCGCGGTGTCGGAACTCGCGCGGCGCTGGCAGGTCGAATCGCTCGGCTCCGACGCCGTCGAAATCCCCAACGGCGTCGACGTCCCGGCGTTCGCGAACGCCGAACCGCTGGCGGGCTACCCGCGCCCCGGCAAGACCATCCTCTTCCTCGGCCGCTACGACGAGCCCCGCAAGGGCATGGCCGTGCTCCTGAAGGCGCTGCCCGCGCTGGTGGAGAAGTATCCCGACCTCGAGGTGCTGGTGGTCGGCCGCGGTGACGAGGACAAGCTGCGCCGCGAGGCGGGGCCGGTCTTCGGGCACCTGCGTCTGCTCGGCCAGGTCGACGACGCAGAGAAGGCGTCGGCGCTGCGGAGCGCCGACGTGTACTGCGCCCCCAACCTCGGCGGTGAGAGCTTCGGCATCGTGCTGGTGGAGGCGATGGCCGCCGGAGCCGCAGTCGTCGCGAGCGAACTGGACGCATTCCGCCGGGTCCTGCGGGACGGCCAGGCGGGTGTGCTGGTGCCGGTGGGGGATGCGGCAGCGCTCGCCGCCGGGATCGACTCGGTGCTCGGCGACCCCGAGCGCAGCGCCGCGCTCACCGACGTCGGCCGCACAGTGGTCACCGAATACGACTGGCCGGTGGTAGCCGAGCAGATCCTGCGCGTCTACGAGACGGTCACCGTCGGCCGCGACGGCGTCCGGGAGGTCGGCTCGTGACGCTCTCAGCCCTCACGATCCTGGTTCTCGCGCTGGTCGCGGCCGTCGTCCTCGCGATCGGCCTGTGGGCGTACGGCACGGCCAACCGCCTCGACCGCCTGCACGTCCGCTCCGACCTGTCCTGGCAGGCCCTCGACGCGGCCCTCGCCCGCCGGGCGGTGGTCGTCCGCGCGGCGGCCGCGGCGATGGACCCGCCCGAGGGCAGGTCATTGGCCGCGCTGGCGGCCGGGGCCGAACGGTCGGACCGGGCCGACCGGGAGATCGCCGAGAACGCGTTGTCCAGCGCACTCTCGTCCCTCGACCCGGACACCCTGCGCCCCCAGTTGGTGGCGGAACTCGCCGACGCGGAGGCGCGGGTGCTGATCGCCCGCCGCTTCCACAACGACGCCGTCCGCGACACCCTCGCCCTGCGCACCCGGCGGCCCGTCCGATGGCTGCACCTCGGCGGCACGGCCCCCCTGCCGACGTACTTCGAGATCACCGAACGCTCGTCCGCGGCCGCCGTCACCGAGGGCCTGTCCCTCGACTCCGTCCGTACCTCTGCCCGGGTGGTGCTGCTCGACGGTGATGGCCGGGTGCTGCTGCTGCGGGGACACGACCCCACCGTCCCGGACATCTACTACTGGTTCACGATCGGTGGCGCCGTCGAGAAGGGCGAGAACCTGCGGGCGGCCGCGGTCCGGGAGATCGCCGAGGAGACCGGGCACACCGCATCGGCCGAGTCGCTACGCGGACCGATGTGGCGCCGGGTGGCGATCTTCTCCTGGAACGGGCAGCTCATCCGTTCCGAGGAGCTGTTCTTCGCGCTGCGCACCGACGGGTTCGAGCCGCACCACGGCGGCTTCACCGAACTCGAGAGCCGCACCATCACCGGTCACCGGTGGTGCACCGCGGAGACGGTCCGTGAACTCGCGGCGGCGGGCGAGGCCGTGTACCCGCACGACCTCGCGGATCTCCTCGACGAGGCCGAATCGGTCGCCGTTGCCGCCGACGACCCCGAGGTGCGCGCGATCACCTGAGCCGCCCGCACGTCCGGAGAAAGCCAGCAATCGCGGACTGGCTACGGAAGTGGACTGGCGTTCGTCCTAGAATCGGGTACTGCAGCGTGAACGTCGTCGCTCACGCATGCCGCTATCGAAATCAATCCACGCCACACCTCAGGAGTTCGCTGTGAGCACCCCCGACACCACCCCCACCACCGGTACGGCGCGCGTCAAGCGTGGCATGGCCGAGATGTTGAAGGGCGGGGTCATCATGGACGTCGTCACCCCCGACCAGGCGAAGATCGCCGAGGACGCCGGTGCCGTCGCGGTGATGGCACTCGAGCGGGTGCCCGCCGACATCCGCGCGCAGGGCGGCGTGTCCCGGATGAGCGACCCGGACATGATCGACGGCATCATCTCCGCCGTCTCGATCCCGGTGATGGCCAAGGCCCGGATCGGGCACTTCGTCGAGGCGCAGATCCTGCAGTCGCTCGGTGTCGACTACATCGACGAGTCCGAGGTCCTGACGCCGGCCGACTACGCCAACCACATCGACAAGTGGAAGTTCACCATTCCGTTCGTCTGTGGTGCCACCAATCTCGGTGAGGCGCTGCGCCGGATCACCGAGGGTGCGGCGATGATCCGCTCGAAGGGTGAGGCCGGCACCGGCGACGTGTCCAACGCGACCACCCACATGCGCACCATCGGTGGGGAAATCCGCCGGCTGACGTCGCTGAGCGAGGACGAGCTGTACGTGGCGGCCAAGGAGCTGCAGGCGCCGTACGACCTGGTCGTCGAGGTCGCCAAGGCCGGTAAGTTGCCGGTCACCATGTTCACCGCCGGCGGCATCGCCACCCCGGCGGACGCGGCGATGATGATGCAACTCGGTGCCGAGGGTGTGTTCGTCGGCTCCGGCATCTTCAAGTCGGGCAACCCGGCCGAGCGGGCCGCGGCGATCGTGAAGGCGACCACGTTCTTCGACGACCCGGACGTCCTCGCGAAGGTCTCCCGCGGGCTGGGCGAGGCGATGGTCGGCATCAACGTCGACGACATCCCCGTCCCGCACCGGCTCGCCGAACGCGGCTGGTGATCCCCACGCTCGATCACTGATCGAGCGTCCCGGCACTGCCCTTCCGTACGCACCGCACGAAGCCCCACCCCGGGCCCGTGCGGTGCGGTCCGGTGCGCGGGTCCGTGGGAGAGTGTCAGCGGACGAGCATCGGAAGGGGCCGTGGATGGCGACGATCGAAGAGATCCTGGAAGTGGAACGCCTCGAGGAGAACATCTTCCGGGGCATAGCGACCGAGACCATGCTTCCCCGCACCTTCGGCGGTCAGGTGGCCGGTCAGGCACTCGTGGCGGCGGTCCGCACGGTCGAACCCCGGTTCGCGGTGCATTCGCTGCACGGCTACTTCCTCCGTCCCGGCAATCCCGCGATGCCGATCGTGTACCTCGTGGACCGGGTCCGGGACGGCCGCTCGTTCGTCACCCGGCGGGTCAGCGCCGTGCAGGACGGCCAGGCCATCTTCACGATGTCGGCGTCTTTCCAGGTGGCGGACGTGGGCATCGAGCACCAGGACGAGATGCCGGTGGTCCCGCCGCCGGATTCGCTGCCGTTCGCCAGTGAGTCCGAAGACCCGGAGATCGCCTGGCTCGCCCGGGAGTGGTCCGACTGGGACATCCGGATCGTCGGACACGGCGAGGTCGACCGCATCCGCGGTGCGGCCGCGCAGCAGCAGGCGTGGTTCCGGTCCCGCAGGACGCTGCCCGACGACCCCGTATTCCATGTCTGCGCGCTGGCGTACATGAGTGACATGACGCTCATCGGTTCCGCGATGACACCGCATCCCGGTGTCGAGATCGACAGTGCCTCACTCGATCACGCCCTGTGGTTCCTGCGTCCGTTCCGGGCCGACGAATGGCTGCTGTACGACCAGACGTCACCGTCTGCCGGCTTCGGCCGGGGTCTCGCGCAGGGACGGATCTTCGACCGGAAGGGGAACCTGGTCGCCGCCGTGGTGCAGGAAGGGCTGACCCGGTTCCTGCGCACGACGTGAGCGGGTTCAGCGACCCGATCGGACCGCGGGTTTCGGCGGATGGTCGTACCGCACCAGCAGGTCGGGTTCGTCGGTGACGTCTGCGGCGCGGCGCAGCAGTGCGGGCACGGTCCAACGTTGATCGGCCGGGGTACGGCGCAGCAGGGCCCCTTTACCCAGGTGGAGTTGCACGGTGACGTCGAAGTCGAGGTCCCGGCCGAGCAGCATGGGGCCGGTCACGAGCAGCACCTGCCCGGCGGCCGCGGGCACCCGGGCACAGCGGGCGGAGCGATCCTCGTCCTCGTCCCACAACCGCGGCAACCACCGGCGGTCGGTGCGGACCGAGCGCACCACTTCCCGGTTCAGGGCGTCGTAGTCGAACCAGAGGGTGCGGTAGCTGAGTTCGTCGTCGCGGCCGTGCTCGAACCGCAGGGAGGCGGGCCGGACGTAGTCGTGGAGGGACACGACGTCACAGGGCCTGCCCTGCTCCCGCAGCGACGCGCACACCGCGCCGGCGAGGGGCAGCGGCTGGGCGCCGTCGGGGGCGTCGATCGCGACGACGGCGATGCCGTCCACGGCGAGGCAGCGTTCGGTGACGAGGGCGACGAGGCCGTCCGGGCTCGTCGGTGTGAACATCGTCATGGCACCCATGGTGCCTCGAGCCCGAACCGTGCGGATAACCTTGACCAGGCACAGAAGGAGGGCTGATGGCGAGCATCGAGGACATTCTCGAACTCGAAGCGCTGGAGAAGGACATCTTCCGCGGCTCGGTTCATCCGTCCGTGCTGAAGAGGACGTTCGGCGGGCAGGTCGCCGGTCAGTCGCTGGTGTCCGCCGTCCGCACCGTCGACGAGAGATTCGAGGTGCACTCCCTGCACGGGTACTTCCTGCGCCCCGGAAATCCGGCGGAACCCACCGTGTACCTGGTCGACCGGATCCGGGACGGCCGGTCGTTCTGCACCCGGCGGGTCACCGGCATCCAGGACGGCAAGGCGATCTTCACCATGTCGGCGTCGTTCCACTCGGGGGACGAGGGCATCGAGCACCAGGACACGATGCCGTCGGTGCCCGAGCCCGAGAACCTCGTCGACGCGCAGACCGTCGAGGAGATGGCCGCCACCGATCTCTACCGGGAGTGGAAGGAATGGGACGTCCGTATCGTTCCGGCCGACTGCACCAGGAAAACTCCCGGAATCGCCGCGCAGCAACGCGTGTGGATGCGCTACCGCGACAAGCTGCCCGACGATCAGGTCTTCCACATCTGCACCCTCGCCTACCTCAGTGACATGACGCTCCTCGGCGCGTCGAAGGTCCCGCACCCGGGAGTGGTCACCCAGACCGCGTCGCTCGACCACGCCATGTGGTTCCTGCGCCCGTTCCGCGCCGACGAGTGGCTGCTCTACGACCAGACCTCACCCTCCGCCGGCTTCGGCCGCGCCCTCACCCAGGGCCGCATGTTCGACCGGAACGGCACCATGGTCGCCGCCGTGGTGCAGGAGGGGTTGACCCGCATCCAGCGCGATCAGGACCAGCGCGACATCGAGACAGGAAACATGGCATGACCCGTCCCCTCGTCGGAGTTCTCGCCCTGCAGGGCGATGTCCGTGAACACCTTGCTGCACTGAATGATTCGGGCGCCGATGCCGTGGGCATCCGCCGCCCGGAGGAGCTCGAGAAGATCGACGGCCTGGTGATCCCGGGCGGTGAGTCGACGACGATGAGCAAGCTGCTGCAGATCTTCGAACTGCTCGAGCCGCTGAAGGCCCGCCTGCGCGACGGGTTGCCCGCCTACGGGTCCTGCGCCGGGATGATCCTCCTCGCGAGCGAGATTCTCGACACGAGACCCGACGCGCAGCACCTCGGCGCCATCGACATGACCGTGCGCCGCAACGCCTTCGGCCGTCAGGTCGATTCCTTCGAGTCCGACCTCGAATTCGAGGGCATCGTCGGCGACCCGATGCGGGCGGTGTTCATCCGGGCCCCGTGGGTGGAGCGCGTCGGCGACGACGTCCAGGTCCTCGCCCGGGTGCCCGAGTCGGGTGGCGCGGCCGCCGGACGCATCGTGGCCGTGCGGCAGGGTTCCGTGGTGGCGACGTCGTTCCACCCGGAGGTCACGGGGGACCGGCGGGTGCACGAGTTGTTCGTCGACATCGTCCGCGGGGTCTAACCCGCCGGGCGCGGTGCGGCGAGCGAGTTGAGGAGCGCCGCACCCTGAGCGGCGCCGTCGACGGTGACCGCGAACGGGCGGCCGCCGGTGCGGGTCACCACGATGCCCTCACCGCCGCGGATCACCACCGCCGTTCCGCGCGGTGAGAAGCGGTATCCCCAGCCACCCCATTCGCCGGGGCGGATCTCGGTCACCTGCGCCTCGTCGACCGCGTCGAGTGGGATGTGCCGCCAGCGGACGTTCCACGACGACAGGCTCAGCCCGGTGCGGTCGACCTGCACGGTCACCGACGCGAAGGCGCCGCCGGCGACCACAAGGACGAGGAACAGCACCGCGAGCCAGAGTGCGCCGACCAGCGCGGACACGACCGCGGCGACGGCCATGGCGAGAGCGAGCACGCCCGCCCAGCGCCCGCGCACATATCCGGTCCAGGACGCGCGCTCGCCGGGCGCCAGGGGGACGGGCAGCGTCGGTGCCGGGCCGTTCTCCGTGGGGTCCGACGGCCGGGGGAGCAGGACGAACGTGGCGACCGCCCACAGGATTCCCAGCAGGGGAATCAGAATCCACCAGCCCAGCGTCGCCGCCTCGGGCGAGCCCGCACGGACGGTGGCGGCGACGCTGACGATCCAGGTCGTGGCCACCGTCCACCCGGCGCACGCGGTGGCGGGCAGCCAGAGCGCGGCGTCGGTGCGGATCCGGGCTGCGACGACGCCGGCGATGCCCGCGGCGATCGCGCAGACCGCGACGGCGACCCAGAAGTAGGTGGTCGTGTCGCTGAAACCGTCGGGTTCGGTGCCGGACCAATGACTGGCCACCACCGGCGGCAGGTCGCCGCCCCACGCGAGTCTCGTGATCGCGAGGGCGAGGAGGGGTACGGCCGAGGTCGCGGCGAGGAGGCGCGTGCGGGAGGTCGTCATTGTTTCGTGGTCTCCTTGATCACGTCGAGCATCTGTTCGGTGTCGAGTCCGAGGCGCCGGGCCTCGGCGACGAAAGTGCGTGCGGCTTCGGTCAATCCGGTGCGAATCGGGTCGGTGTCGGCGCGCACGACCGCGCCTCGGCCCCGGCGGAGGTCGATCAGGCCCTCGTCGCGGAGGGCGGCATACGCGCGCAGCACCGTGTGGAGGTTGACGTCGACGGACTCGGCCAGTGCCCGGGCGGAGGGGAGCCGGTCGCCCGCACCGATCTCGCCGCGCAGGAACGCACCGCGCACATTGGCGGCGATCTGTTCGCCCAGTGGGGTGGTGGAACCGTGGTCGACTCGCATCAACATGTTTGCATTCTATGCAAACAATGGCGACTTATGCGAGTTGTTACCCCGGGATCGCGCAGGGGCGGCCGGGCTGCGGGTAACATCGTCAAAGCTGAAACCGCGCATTCGGCGTGCCAACAGCAGCAGGAAAGGGGCTTGAATCGCATGAGCGGCCACTCCAAATGGGCCACCACCAAGCACAAGAAGGCTGTGATCGACGCCAAGCGTGGCAAAGCCTTCGCGAAGCTGATCAAGAACATCGAGGTGGCGGCCCGTACCGGCGGTGGCGACCCTGCGGGAAACCCCACCCTGTACGACGCCATCCAGAAGGCCAAGAAGACGTCGGTCCCCAACGACAACATCGAGCGTGCCCGCAAGCGCGGCGCCGGTGAAGAAGCGGGCGGCGCCGACTGGCAGACCATCATGTACGAGGGCTACGGACCCAACGGCGTCGCCGTCCTCATCGAGTGCCTGACCGACAACCGCAACCGCGCGGCCGGTGAGGTGCGGACCGCGATGACCCGCAACGGCGGGAACATGGCCGACCCGGGTTCGGTGTCCTACCTGTTCACCCGCAAGGGTGTCGTGACCCTGGAAAAGGGCGATCAGACCGAGGACGACGTGCTGATGGCGGTCCTCGACGCGGGCGCCGAAGAGGTCACCGACCTGGGCGAGACGTTCGAGATCGTGAGCGAGCCCACCGACCTCGTGGCCGTCCGCAGCGCCCTGCAGGAGGCGGGCATCGACTACGACTCCGCCGAGGCCGACTTCCGCGCATCCGTCGAGGTCCCGGTCGACGCCGACGGGGCCCGCAAGGTGTTCAAGCTCGTCGACGCGCTCGAGGAGTCCGACGACGTGCAGAACGTCTACACCAACGTCGACCTGTCCGACGAGGTGCTCGCCGAACTCGACGACTGATCGCACGGACGCACGGCGCGGGGCGGGGGAGCGGTGCTCGCCCGCCCCGCCGTCCTGCGTGTTGGTGCGCCGACACGTCCGATCCCACGGCTAAGCTATCGAACAGCTGTTCGGCGTGGGAGAGGTGGCTTTGCGTGCGTGTGCTGGGTGTGGATCCCGGTCTGACCCGGTGCGGATTCGGAGTGGTGGACGGCGGCAACGGTCGCACCGTCACCCCGGTGGCCGTCGACGTGGTCCGGACCCCGGCAGACCTCGAATTGTCGTCCCGGCTGCTGCGGATCTCCGAGGCCGCCGAATCGTGGATCGATCTGCACCGGCCGGAGGTCGTGGCGATCGAGAGGGTGTTCTCCCAGCACAACGTGCGCACCGCGATGGGCACCGCGCAGGCGGGCGGCGTCGTCGCGCTCGCCGCCGCACGCCGCGGCATCCCCGTGTGTTTCCATACCCCCAGTGAGGTCAAGGCGGCCGTCACCGGAAGCGGATCGGCCGACAAAGCTCAGGTGACGGCGATGGTGACACGCATCCTCAAGCTGGCGGCCGCCCCCAAACCGGCCGACGCCGCGGACGCGCTGGCCCTGGCGATCTGCCATTGCTGGCGGGCGCCGATGATCGAACGCATGGCCCGCGCCGAGGCCGCGGCCGCCGAACAGAAACGTCGCTACCAGGCCCGGCTGGCCGAAGTGAAGAAGGCAGGTACACGATGATCGCGTCCGTCCGCGGCGAGGTGCTCGAGATCGCCCTCGACCATGCGGTGATCGAATCCGCGGGAGTGGGATACCGCGTGAACGCGACCCCGGCCACTCTCGGCGGGCTGCAGCGGGGAACCGAGGCCCGGCTGGTCACGGCGATGATCGTCCGCGAGGACTCGATGACGCTGTACGGGTTCCCCGACTCGGAGTCCAAGGAGTTGTTCGGGCTGCTCCAGACGGTGTCGGGTGTCGGTCCGCGCCTGGCGATGGCGACACTCGCCGTCCTCGAACCCGACGCGTTGCGTGCCGCGCTCGCCGAGGGCAACGTCACCGCACTGACCCGGGTGCCGGGCATCGGCAAGCGCGGAGCCGAGCGGATGGTCGTCGAACTGCGCGACAAGGTCGACTTGGTCGCGTCCACGTCCGGGGCGGTGCCGCTCGGTGCGGGCGGCGGCGGATCGGTCCGCGACCAGATCGTCGAAGCGCTCGTCGGGCTCGGATTCCCGGCCAAGCAGGCCGAACAGGCCACCGATTCCGTCCTCGCCGAGGCACCCGAGTCGACCACCTCGTCCGCGCTGCGCTCCGCCCTCTCCCTGCTCGGGAAGACCAGATGAATCCCGAACCCGGCGGCGACGACGAGTCCCCGGTCTCGGCCGACCTCGTTGCCGGCGACGGCGACATCGAGGCCAGCCTGCGGCCGAAGAACCTGCACGATTTCATCGGGCAACCGCGGGTCCGGGAGCAGTTGCAACTCGTCCTGACCGGCGCCAAGATGCGCGGCGGCACCCCCGACCACATCCTCCTGTCCGGCCCGCCCGGGCTGGGAAAGACCAGCATGGCGATGATCATCGCCGCCGAACTGGGTTCCTCACTGAGGCTGACGTCGGGTCCGGCGCTCGAGCGCGCCGGCGACCTGGCCGCCATGTTGAGCAACCTCGTCGAGGGCGACGTGCTGTTCATCGACGAGATCCACCGCATCGCCCGCCCGGCGGAGGAGATGCTCTACCTCGCGATGGAGGACTTCCGGGTCGACGTCGTGGTCGGCAAGGGCCCCGGAGCCACGTCCATTCCCCTGGAGGTTGCGCCGTTCACCCTGGTCGGGGCCACCACCCGTTCGGGGGCGCTCACCGGGCCGCTGCGCGACCGGTTCGGGTTCACCGCCCACATGGACTTCTACGAACCGGCGGAGCTGCAGCAGATCCTCATGCGGTCGGCGGGCATCCTCGGGGTGCAACTCGGCGAGGAGGCCGGCGCCGAGATCGCGAGCCGGTCCCGGGGCACGCCCCGCATCGCGAACCGCCTGCTCCGCCGCGTCCGCGACTACGCCGAGGTCCGCGCGGACGGCGTCGTCACCCGCGAGATCGCGCACGCCGCCCTCGCCGTGTACGACGTCGACCAGCTGGGACTCGACCGTCTCGACCGCTCCGTCCTCAGCGCCCTGGTGCGCAGCTTCGGCGGCGGACCGGTCGGCGTGTCCACCCTGGCCGTCGCGGTGGGTGAGGAGCCTGCCACCGTCGAAGAGGTGTGTGAGCCGTTCCTCGTCCGCGCCGGAATGATCGCCCGCACACCCCGCGGCCGGGTCGCCACCGCGGCCGCGTGGATGCAACTGGGCCTGACCCCGCCGCCGGACGCCGTGACCGGCGGAATCGAGGTCCGCGTCAACGAACCGCAGGCCTCCCTGTTCGATCCCGAAGACCCCTGATCGGCGCCGGGAGAAACGCCCGCCCCGTGCCGACCGAACCGGTGTCCGGGCCGGTGATGGCACACTGGTGTATTGCATCGGTCCAACCGGGACCAGTGCTTCGGACCGTGCGACATACCTCGAGGTTGACTTACAGATGGATTTTCTCTTCCCGCTCCTGATTCTGGCGCTGCTCGTCCCGATGTTCCTGGGGATCCGCCGGCAGAAGAAGGAGGCGGCCAAGGTGACTGTTCTGCAGGACTCGCTCTCGGTGGGCGACCGCATCCTCACGACTGCCGGTCTGCACGGCACCGTCGTCGCACTCGGCGACGACACGATCGACCTCGAGATCGCTCCCGGCGTGGTCACCACGTGGTCGCGTCTCGTGGTCCGCGAGCAGATCGTCGACGCCCCGCTGCAGGGTGGCGGTGCCATCGACCACGAGTCGATCGACACCGAATCGATCAGCACCGAGGCCCCCGCCACCGACATCGTGCGCGAGGATCGTGAGAACGGCGGCGACACCACGCCGCGGCTGAACAAGGATTGACCGGCGCTTCCGCGGCGCAGCCGTCGCAGGCGCCCCGGGGGCGGCGACCGGGGCACAGCCCTGCGTCGGCCGGTCCGGTGTGCTGTGAGCGTTCCCACCCGAACTGCACGTACTGAGGAGACATAGAGATCGTGGCACCTTCCACAGGATCGGTGCATCCCGTCCGCTACCTCACCGTTTTCGCGGTGCTCGTGGCGGTTCTGTATGCCCTGGTGTTCTTCACCGGCGACAAGTCCGCGACACCCAAGCTGGGCATCGACCTGCAAGGTGGGACCCGAGTCACCCTCACCGCACGCACCCCGGACGGCAGCAAGCCGACGCCGGACAGCCTGCGGCAGGCGCAGGAGATCATCGAGACCCGTGTGAACGGCCTCGGCGTGTCCGGCTCCGAGGTCGTCATCGACGGCGACAACCTGGTCATCACCGTTCCCGGCGACGACAGCGCCCAGGCGCGGTCGCTCGGCCAGACGGCGCGGTTGTACGTCCGCCCCGTCCAGACGTCGCAGGCCGCGGCCGCTCCAGGCACGCAGGCACCCGCCGCCGGTGAGACGCCGGCCCAGGCGCCCGCCGGAACCGAGACCCCCGCGCCGCAGAACCGGCCGTTCCCGGCGCAGGATCCGTCCACGTCACCCGCGCCCGCCCCCACGGCGGAACCGGCGCCCACCGACGAGTCCGGGACCGAGACCGCCCAGGCCGCCGACGAGATCGCGGCCGCCCGGGCCACGCGCCAGAGCACCGACCCAGCCGTGCAGCAGCAGGCCATGGCGACGCTCGACTGCAGCGTGCCCGACCCGTTGCGCGGCAACGACGACCCGGCCCTGCCGCTGGTCGCGTGCTCCACCGACGGTCAGGCCGTGTACCTGCTCGAACCGGCGATCATCGACGGTCAGGAGATCGCCGACGCGACGTCCGGGTACAACTCCCAGCAGTCGCGGCACGAGGTGAGCCTGACGTTCAAGACCGAGGGCAGCAACACCTGGGCCACGTTCACGTCGCAGAACATCGGCAAGCAGGCCGCGTTCACGCTCGACTCCAAGGTGGTGAGCGCGCCGGTCGTGCAGGGCGCGACACCCGCAGGCAGTTCGACGTCGATCACCGGTTCGTTCACCGCGGACAGTGCGAAGGAACTCGCGAACACCCTGAAATACGGCTCGCTGCCGCTGTCGTTCGCGGCGTCGGAGGCCGAGACGGTGTCCGCGACCCTGGGGCTCGCCTCGCTGCAGGCCGGTCTCATCGCCGGTCTGGTGGGTCTGGTCCTGGTTCTGATCTACTGCCTGATCTACTACCGCATGCTCGGAGTGCTCACGGCGCTGTCCCTGGTCCTGTCCGGTGTGATGGTGTACGCGATCATGGTGCTGCTCGGCCGGTACATCAACTTCACCCTCGACCTCGCCGGCATCGCCGGTCTGATCATCGGTATCGGCATGACGGCCGACTCGTTCGTCGTGTTCTTCGAGAGAATCAAGGACGAGATGAGAGAGGGCCGCAGCTTCCGGTCCGCCGTTCCACGCGGCTGGGCCCGTGCACGCCGCACCATCCTGTCCGGTAACGCGGTCAGCTTCATCGCCGCCGCGGTGCTGTACATCCTCGCGATCGGCCAGGTGCGCGGCTTCGCGTTCACCCTCGGCCTGACCACCATTCTCGACGTCGTCGTCGTGTTCCTGGTGACGTGGCCGCTGGTCCACCTCGCCTCGAAGTCGCCGTTCTGGTCCAAGCCGGGCGTCAATGGACTGGGTGCCGTGCAGCAGATCGCCAAGGAACGCAAGGCTGCCGCAGCGTCGGCGAAGGAGTCACGAGTATGAGCGAATCGACCACGTCGCACAAGTCTGCGTCGCAGACGGACCCCGAGTCTTCGCTGTCGGATTCGGGCGTCAACCAGACGTCGATGCCCCACCACAGCTGGCTGTCCCGGCTGTACACCGGAACCGGCGCCTTCGAGGTGGTCGGCCGCCGCCGCTTCTACTTCATCCTGACCGGCACGATCGTGCTGATCTCGCTGCTGAGTATCCTCGTGCGCGGATTCACCCTCGGTATCGACTTCGAGGGTGGGTCGCGGATCCAGTTCCCCGCGGGCAACGGCGTGGACACCACGCAGGTGGAGAACGTCTACTCCGAGGCGCTGGGAATGGACCCCGTCTCGGTGCAGACGGTGGGCTCGGGTTCGAGTGCGACCGTGCAGATCCGCTCGGAGGCGCTCGACGCGGCCCAGGTGGTGAAGCTGCAGGACGCGTTGTACGACGAGTTCCAGCCGAAGGACAGTGACGGCACCGTCAACGAGAACGTGATCAGCGTCGCCGACGTCAGCGAGACGTGGGGCGGGCAGATCACCCAGAAGGCGCTGATCGCGCTGCTTGTGTTCCTCGTGATCGTCAGCATCTACATCGCTGTCCGGTTCGAGCGCGACATGGCGATCGCCGCGATCGTCGCACTCTTCTTCGACATCGCCGTCACCGCCGGTGTGTATTCGCTCGTCGGCTTCGAGGTCACCCCCGCGACCGTCATCGGTCTGCTGACGATTCTCGGTTTCTCGCTCTACGACTCGGTGGTGGTGTTCGACAAGGTCGAGGAGAACACCCGGGGGATTCTGCACCTGACCCGTCGCACGTACGCCGAGCAGGCGAACCTGGCGGTCAACCAGACGTTGATGCGTTCCATCAACACCACCCTGATCAGCGTGCTGCCGGTGCTCGCGCTGATGGTGGTCGCGGTGTGGATGCTCGGTGTCGGAACGCTGAAGGACCTGGCGCTGGTGCAGCTCGTCGGCATCATCGTCGGTGCGTACTCGTCGATCTTCTTCGCGACACCGTTGCTGGTCACCCTGAAGGAGCGGTGGGGTCCGGTGGCCGCGCACACGCGGAAGGTCCTCGCCCGACGGGCGACCCTGGCCGAAGGCGGAGCGCAGAAGGCCGGCGCCCCGGCGACCGCATCCACGACGGAAGCGGCCGTGCCGCGTTCCCGAACCGCGTCGACCGCACCTGCTCCGGGCTCACGTCCCACCGGAAAGCGCAACAAGAAGAGGCACTGACATGCCCGCATCGCACAGCACCCGGCGCGGTGCGCCCACCCGACACGGCCGGACGGCGGCCGTGTCGGGTGCCGGTCTCCTCGCGACCGTGCTCCTCGCAGGCACCCTCGTCGGATGTGCCGAGGAGGGCGAGCAGATCCCGTCGATCGGCTACGCCGTCGACAACACCGTCACCACCTACAACGCGAACAGCGTCGCGGGTGCGGTGTCGGGGGCACGTCAGGTGTTCGCGCGGGTGCTGCCCGGGTTCAACTACACGGGCCCCGAGGGCGGACCGGTGGCCGACACGGACATCGGCACCGCCAACGCGATGCCCGGGGACGCCCTCACGATCCAGTACAAGCTGAACCCCAACTCCGTCTACTCCGACGGCGTCCCGATGTCCTGCGACGACCTGGTGCTCACCTGGGCGGCGAACAGCGGCCGCTTCACCCGCCGGAACGACCAGGGCGCGACCGTCCCGATGTTCGATGCGGCCAGTACCGCCGGCTACACGGACATCGACCGGATCGACTGCCAGACCGGTGCGAAGGATGCCGTCGTCACGTTCAAGGCGGGACGGAACGTCACCGACTGGAAGTCGCTGTTCGGTGCGACGTCGATGATGCCGGCGCACGTCGTCGCGACTGCTACCGGCGTCCCCGACATCGTGGCCGCCGTGCAGAATTCGGACACCGCGGCGCTGACGCGGGTCGCGGACTTCTGGAACTCCGGATGGACGATGACACCGGGCGACCTCGACCTCGCTCTGTTCCCCGCGTCCGGCCCCTACAAGGTCGAATCGTTCTCCGCGGACGACGGTCTGGTGCTGGTGGCCAACGACCGCTGGTGGGGCAACCGCCCCGCCACGTCCCGGATCGTGGTGTGGCCCAAGTCTTCCGACGTCGGCGCGCGGATCGGTGACGGTGCGGTCGAGGTCGTCGACGTCGCCGCGGGTTCGGTGCCGGATCTGGACCTGGGCGGATTCGACGTGACCGAGGTGGCCTCCCGCAGCGTCGAGCAATTCGTCCTGTCCACCTCGGGTCTGTTCGAGAACGCGGCCGGACGGCGGGCGTTCGCGGCCTGCCTGCCCCGCGACGAGCTGGCGTCGAAGTTCGGGCTCGCCGCGGAACCGGACACGGACGGCGCCGGCTCCGGCGGTCCGGTCGACACGCGGATCACCGCACCCGACAGCCTCGTCCACCAATCGGTGGCGGGCGCCGTCGCCGGCCGGTACGCGACGGCGGACACGGCAGCGGCCACCGCCGCGCTGGCCGACACCGACAACACCACGGCGACCGTCCGGATCGGATATCTCGGCCCGAACCCGCGGCGCGCCGAGATCGTGTCCGCGGTCGCGGCGGCATGCGCCCCGGCCGGGATCACCGTCCAGGACGTCGCCTCGCCCGACTTCACGCCGTCGATGCTGCGCGGCGGGCAGGTGGACGTGGTGCTCGCGGGCACGGCGTCCGCTCCCGGTGCGGCAGGCACCGCCGCGGCCACCACCGCGATGTACGCCCTCCGCAGCGGAAACGGTTCCAACTTCGGCGATTACAGCAACGGTCGCGTCGACCAGATCGTCGATCAACTCGCCGTCGACGACTCGACCGCCGCCCAGCTGTCGCTGTCGACGGAGGCGGAGAACATCCTGTGGTCCGATGTGCCGACGGTGCCGCTGTTCGACCAGCCGCGGACCGTCGCGTTCGCATCGGGTCTGGAGGCGGGAGCGGTCAACCCGACAGTGTCGGGCGCCGGGTGGAACATGGACAGGTGGGTGCTGCGCCGATGACCGATCATTCCGCGGCCCGTGAGGCCGTCACCCGGCTCACCCGGTGGGCCGACGACTTCCCGCAACCCGGCGTGCGGTTCGCCGATCTGACGCCGGTCTTCTCCGACGCCGACGGATTCCGTGTCGTCGTCGACGCGCTCGCCGCCTGTGCCCCGGAGACGGACGTGATCGCCGCCGTCGACGCGCGGGGGTTCCTCCTCGGCGGCGGCGTAGCCCGGGAGCTGGGATCCGGTGTGGTGGCCGTGCGGAAGTCGGGCAAACTGCCGCCGCCCGTGCTGTCGCAGTCGTACACCCTCGAGTACGGGACGGCCACGCTGGAGATCCCGGCCGGGCCGATCGGCCTGGACGGGCGCTCCGTTCTCGTCGTCGACGACGTCCTCGCCACCGGCGGCACGCTCGACGCGACGGCGCGGCTGGTGGAATCCGCAGGTGCCCGCGTGATCGGTATCGCCGTGGTCCTGGAGATCGCCGCGCTGGGTGGCCGGCAGCGCCTCGGAAAGTACCCGCTCACGTCCCTCGTCACGGTCTGAGTACTAAAGTTGGGCCTGGTGGTCGTCACGGCCACCGGGGCGCATGCCCGAGACCAACCAGGGCCCCAGGGCCCGAGCCATTTCAGTGGTAGGAGGTGACGGCATGACTTCGAATCTTGATCGGTCGCAGAACACGGGAACACCCACGTCTGCGCAATCCGATGCCGAGTCACCTGCAGCGAACCCGGCTTCCGGTAACAACCGTGGAGCACAGGGATTCGCCGTTCCGGCGTCCGCATCGCGCCGGGTACGAGCGCGACTCGCCAGGCGCATCACGGGTCAGCGGAACACGACCATCCGGCCGGTTCTCGAACCCCTCGTCAGTCTGCACCGCGAGCTCTACCCCAAGGCAGACCTGGCGCTCCTGCAGCGCGCCTACGACGTGGCCGAAGAGCGGCACGCCAGCCAGCGCCGCAAGTCGGGCGACCCGTACATCACGCATCCGCTCGCCGTGGCCAGCATCCTCGCCGAACTGGGGATGGACACCACCACCCTGGTCGCGGCCCTGCTCCACGACACCGTCGAAGACACCGGCTACTCCCTCGAGCAGCTGACCGACGAGTTCGGCGAAGAGGTCGCGCACCTCGTCGACGGCGTCACCAAACTCGACAAGGTGGTGCTCGGCAACGCCGCCGAGGGCGAGACCATCCGCAAGATGATCATCGCGATGGCCCGCGATCCGCGCGTGCTGGTGATCAAGGTGGCCGACCGGCTCCACAACATGCGCACCATGCGGTTCCTGCCACCCGAGAAGCAGGCCCGCAAGGCCCGCGAAACGCTCGAGGTGATCGCGCCGCTGGCCCACCGGCTCGGCATGGCGACCGTGAAATGGGAACTCGAGGACCTGTCCTTCGCGATCCTGCATCCCAAGAAGTACGACGAGATCGTGCGGCTCGTCGCCGACCGGGCGCCGTCCCGCGACACCTACCTGGCGAAGGTGCGGGCGGAGATCAACGCGACCCTGACGGCGTCGCGCATCAACGCGGTCGTCGAGGGCAGGCCCAAGCACTACTGGTCGATCTACCAGAAGATGATCGTCAAGGGCCGCGATTTCGACGACATCCACGACCTGGTCGGGGTGCGGATCCTGTGCGACGAGGTCCGGGACTGTTACGCGGCCGTCGGTGTCGTCCACTCGCTGTGGCAGCCGATGGCGGGCCGGTTCAAGGACTACATCGCGCAGCCGCGGTACGGCGTGTACCAGTCGCTGCACACCACGGTGGTCGGACCGGAGGGCAAACCCCTCGAGGTGCAGATCCGCACCCACGACATGCACCGCACCGCGGAGTTCGGCATCGCCGCGCACTGGCGGTACAAGGAGACCAAGGGCAGGCACTCCGGTGACGTCGCCGAGGTCGACGACATGGCGTGGATGCGTCAGCTCCTCGACTGGCAGCGTGAGGCCGCCGACCCGGGGGAGTTCCTCGAGTCGCTGCGCTACGACCTCGCGGTCAAGGAGATCTTCGTCTTCACCCCCAAGGGTGACGTGGTCACGCTGCCCGCCGGGTCGACGCCCGTCGACTTCGCGTACGCCGTGCACACGGAGGTCGGGCACCGCTGTATCGGCGCCCGGGTCAACGGCAGGCTGGTGGCGCTCGAACGCAAGCTCGAGAACGGTGAGGTGGTGGAGGTCTTCACCTCCAAGGCCGTCAACGCCGGTCCCAGCCGCGACTGGCAGACGTTCGCCGTGTCGCCGCGCGCCAAGACGAAGATCCGGCAGTGGTTCGCCAAGGAACGCCGCGAAGAGGCACTCGAGGCGGGCAAGGACGCCATCGCGAAGGAGGTTCGGCGGGTCGGGTTGCCGCTGCAGCGCCTGATGAACGCCGAATCGATGGCGTCCATCGCGCACGAACTGCACTACACCGACGTGTCGATGCTGTACACGGCAGTCGGCGAGAGTCACGTGTCGGCGCAGCACGTCGTCCAGCGTCTGGTGGCGCATCTGGGCGGGGTCGGCGACGTCGAGGAGGAGCTGGCCGAGCGGTCCACCCCGTCGACCATGCCGATGCGTCCGCGGAGCACCGGCGACGCGGGTGTGCTGGTTCCCGGCGCGGAGGGTACGGTCGCCAAGCTCGCCAAGTGCTGCACACCCGTTCCCGGCGACGAGATCATGGGCTTCGTGACCCGGGGCGGCGCGGTCAGCGTGCACCGCACCGACTGCACCAACGCCGGTTCCCTGCAGCAGCAGTCCGAGCGCATCATCGAGGTCAAGTGGGCGCCGTCGCCGTCGTCGGTGTTCCTGGTGGCCATCCAGATCGAGGCGCTCGACCGGCACCGGTTGCTGTCGGACGTGACGAAGGCGCTCGCGGACGAGAAGGTCAACATCCTGTCGGCGTCGGTGACGACGTCTGGCGACCGGGTGGCGATCAGCAAGTTCACGTTCGAGATGGGCGACCCGAAGCACCTCGGGCACGTGCTGAGCGTGGTCCGCAACGTCGAGGGCGTGTACGACGTGTACCGGGTGACGTCCGCCGCCTAGCGGTCGTCCCCGGCGACGAACGGGACGGTCGTTCGATCAGATCCAACGACCGTCCCGTTCGTCCAGCTCGGGGGTGCCCAGCGGGGTGCGGGGTCAGCCGACCTTCGCGGTCTCGATCTGCACCGGGGTGTTGGGCTTGCCGCCGCCTGCGGCCATGGAACCGTCGTCGCCGTCCGCCGCGATCTTCTCGACGGTCGCGAGGCCCTCTTCGGAGATCGAACCGAAGACGGTGTAGTTGGGCGGGAGCACCGAGTCGGCGTAGACGAGGAAGAACTGGCTGCCGTTGCTGCCGGGCTGTCCGCTGTTGGCCATCGCGACGGTGCCGCGTGGGTAGACCACCGGATTCGCGAGTGCCGGATCGTTCGGCGCGAACGCGGTCTCCGGGTACTCGGTGTCGAATCCGTAGCCCGGGCCGCCGGTGCCTGCCCCGCTCGGGTCGCCGCACTGCAGCACCTGCAGACCCACTTCGGTCGTCAGCCGGTGGCAGGGGGTGTCGTCGAAGTACCCCTGCTGGGCCAGGCTCGTGAAGCTGTTGACCGTGCACGGGGCCTCGGCGCGGTCCAGGACCAGGCCGATCGGTCCGGCGCTGGTCTGGAGATCGACCGGAACCGTGCCCACGGTGGACACACCGGACGTGGGCGGCGGGGTGACGTCCTTGACGGCGGGCCGCCCCGCCGGGTACGTGCAGTCGACGGTGGCGCCGGCGGGAGGCGGGACGGCGGGGAGCGTGCCGAACTTGGACAGATCGAGCGACTGCTCCGCCGCGCTCGTGGCGGCCGCCTTCGACGAGGTGCCGGCCGACGAGCCGCCGGAGTCGGACGAATCCGAACAGCCGGCGAGGAGGACCGCGAGGCTCACGCCTGCGACGAGAATCGAGGTGCGTTTCATCGGTCCATCCTCACACGAGACGTCAGTCCATCCGGACGGACGTGATGTCGATCGGCAGGTTCGGCTTGCCGCCGCCGGCCTGCATCGATCCGTCGTCACCGGCCGCCGCCACCTTCTCGATCGTCGCGAGACCCGTCTCGTCGACCTTCCCGAACGCGGTGTACTGCGGCGGCAGCTGCGAATCGGCGTAGACGAGGAAGAACTGGCTGCCGTTGCTGTCGGGCTGCCCGCTGTTGGCCATCGCGATGGTGCCGCGCGGGTAGGTGACCGGAACCTGCAGCGACGGGTCGGACGCGTCGTACTGGTCGGTGGGGAATTCGTTGGCGAACCCGTAGCCCGGGCCGCCGGTTCCCGCGCCGGTGGGATCACCGCACTGCAGGACCTTCAGCCCCTCGGACGTGACCAGCCGGTGGCAGGGGGTGTTGTCGAAGTAGTTCTGGCTCGCCAGGCTCAGGAAGTTGTTGACCGTGCACGGGGAGTCGGCGTTGTCCAGGACCAGACCGATGTTGCCCTGCGTCGTCTGCATGCTGACGCTGACTTCCTGGAGCGTGGTGTCGATCTCGTCGGTGCGCGGCGGGTTCACCTGCTTCGCCGGCGGCTGACTGTCGGGGGTGTACGTGCAGGACACCTTCTCGGGCAGCGGCTCGGACCGGCCTGCGGGCATCACACCGGGCGACTGCGGTGACGCCGACTCCGCCGCCGATGCCGCCGATGCCTCCGTCGCGTCGTCGTCGCCGCGGGTGAGGGAGAAGACGACGGCGCCGGCGGCCACCACCAGTACGACACCGAGCACCGAACCGGCGATGGTCAGCTGCTTACGCTTGCGTGCTCTGTCGGCGCGGCGTTCGAGCTGACGCTCGAGCTTTCGTTTCGCTGCTTCCCGGCGCTGCTCGTTGCTCGGCACTGCGGTGGTCCTCCCGTGTCGGTCTCGCTGGACGTCGATATGGCAGTTGGCCGGTGCGAACTGCCCCCGGCACACGACCTCCAGAGTCTGCCATCCGAACCTGAGAACATCCTGGCGGGGCGGCGGCTTAGGCTGTAGCGACTGCAATGACCACTCGAACAGGAGCGTCGCGCGTGCTCGTCACAGGATTCCCGGCCGGGATGTTTCAGACCAACTGCTACATCCTCGCGCAGGACGACGCCCCGGAGTGCGTCGTCGTCGACCCAGGGCAGGACGCCGCCGAACCGCTGTTCGAGTTCCTGGACCAGTCGAATCTCACCCCGACGGCGGTGCTGCTGACCCACGGTCACCTCGACCACGTCTGGAACGCCTACGACGTCTGCGAGAAGTTCGGGATCCCCGCGTACATCCATCCCGAGGACCGGTACATGCTGTCGGACCCCGGCCGCGGCATCGGCCCGACGATGAAGCCGTTCATCGAGGGCATGACGTTCGTCGAGCCCGGCGAGGTGATCGAACTGGCCGACGGCGACGTGATCGAGCAGGCCGGGATGTCGTTCGCCGTGGATCACACCCCCGGGCACACGCAGGGGTCGGTGGTGTTCCGCACCCGGGTCGTCACCGAGAACGGCCCCGTCGAGATCGCCCTCACCGGTGACACGCTGTTCCAGGGATCGATCGGCCGCAGCGACCTGCCCGGCGGCAACCACGAACAGTTGCTGCAGTCCATCGCCGACAAGCTTCTGATCCTCGCCGACGACACGGCAGTCCTCCCCGGGCACGGCGGGTCGAGCACCGTCGGCGCCGAACGTGGGTCGAACCCGTTTCTCGTTGGACTCCCGGGATCGAAATAAGGAAAAGTAACGACAGTGAGCAAAGCCAGCACCTTCTCCGCCCCCAAGGGCGTCCCCGATTACGTCCCGCCGCAGTCGTCCGAGTTCGTCGCGGTCCGTGACGGACTCACGCGCGCTGCGCGGCTGGCCGGATACGGCCACATCGAACTTCCCATCTTCGAGGACACCGGGCTGTTCGCCCGCGGTGTCGGCGAGTCCACCGACGTCGTCAGCAAGGAGATGTACACGTTCGCCGACCGCGGTGACCGTTCGGTGACCCTGCGGCCCGAGGGCACCGCGGGTGTCATGCGGGCCGTGATCGAGCACGGCCTGGACCGCGGGCAGTTGCCGGTCAAGCTGAGCTACGCCGGCCCGTTCTTCCGCTACGAGCGACCGCAGGCCGGCCGGTACCGCCAGCTGCAGCAGGTCGGGGTGGAGGCCATCGGCGTCGACGACCCGGCACTCGACGCCGAGGTCATCGCCGTCGCCGACGCCGGTTTCCGCGGCCTCGGTCTCGAGGGTTTCCGGTTGGAGATCACGTCCCTCGGCGACGACACGTGCCGTCCGCAGTACCGGGAACGGTTGCAGGAGTTCCTGTTCGCCCTTCCTCTCGACGAGGAGACGCGCCGGCGGGCGGAGATCAACCCGCTGCGGGTGCTCGACGACAAGCGCAAGGAGGTGCGCGAGATGACGGCGGACGCCCCGCTCATGCTCGACCACCTCTCGGACACGGCGAAGGCGCACTTCGACGAGGTGCTCGCGCATCTCGACGCGCTGGGGGTGCCGTACGTGGTCAACCCTCGGATGGTCCGCGGCCTCGACTACTACACGAAGACGACGTTCGAGTTCGTCCACGACGGTCTCGGCGCGCAGTCGGGTATCGGCGGCGGCGGACGCTACGACGGTCTGATGGAGCAGCTGGGTGGTCAGCCGTTGTCCGGCATCGGTTTCGGGCTCGGTGTCGACCGCACCGTCTTGGCGCTCGCCGCCGAGGGCAAGACCGCGGGCTCGACGGCCCGCTGCGAGGTCTTCGGCGTCCCGCTGGGCGAGGAGGCGAAGGCGAAGCTGGTGGTGATCGCGCAACAGTTGCGCGCCCAGGGAATTCGAGTCGATCTCGCGTACGGCAACCGCGGCGTAAAGGGCGCGATGAAGGCCGCCGACCGGTCCGGCGCGGCGCTGGCACTGGTGCTCGGCGACCGCGACATCGCCGAGGGCACGGTGGGAATCAAGACTCTCGCCACCGGCGATCAGGAATCGGTGTCGGCGGCAGATGTTCTCGCGCGCGTCGGAGCCATCCTTGGCGCCTGACGACACCGCGCCGGTGTCGCTCGACCTCGTCCCGATCGAGTTGATCGCACCGCGGCTCAAGAAGGTCGCGGCGATCGCCGTGCTGATCGGTGTCGTGGTCGGCGTCGTCGTCGGGTTCTTCGGTCCCGTGTGGGTCGGTGTGACGGTCGGGGCCGTGATCGCGGTCCCGACCGCCGCGTCCGCGCTCCTCACGTTGCGGCGTCGCATCACCCTGCAGGCCGGGCGGATCCGGTCGACGGGGGGACTGCGCAGCAGACGCGTCGACGTCACCCGCGCGGTCGCCGCGGAACTGGTGGTCCGTTCGGCCAGGGTCAGCGAGGTGAGCGTCCGGATCACCGATCCCGACGGGAGCCTCGCGGTTCCGCTCGCCCTCTACACGACCGACGGCGGCCGGGAACTCGAGATCCTCGGGCTCCGCAGGCTCGCCGACGCCCTGACGACGAGCGAACTGGTACCGGCGGCCGCGATCGCGTCGGTCCTCATCGAGCAACTCCGTGCGGAAGCGCGCGGAGCGGCCCTACCCGAACGCCCGCTGTTCCGGGCGGTGGAACTGGTGCGTTCGGAGGGCCGCGTGCCCACCACCACGCTCACCGATCACGAGGTGGCGGCACTACTCGACTGAGCGATCAGCCCCGATCGCCGAACGCGGTGTCGTCGAGATCCTCGCCACCGATCACGGCAGGCGCGACCATCGGCAGGTCGCCGACGAACGCGTTGTTCTCACCGGCGTTGACGAGGTAGCTCGGTGTGGAACGGCCGATCAGCTGTTCGTCGCCACCGCGCCCGGCGCCTGCCATGCCGGCGCCGCCCATCCCGCCCATTGCCCCGCCCGGTGCGAGGGGGGACGAGGCGGCCGGAGTGGCGCCGGGTGCCGGAGCGGTGCCCGGTGTCGCCGGGGTCGCAGTCGCCGGGGGCACGACCGCCCCGGAAACCGTTCCGCGGGGTACCGAACCGCCACCCGCGGACACGCTTCCGCCCGCGCCGCCGCCGTACATGCCGATTCCCGCGCCGCCGGCCGTGCCCACCGCGCCGGGAACGCCGCCGGCGGCCCCGTGTGCCGGGGTGACGGCGGATTTCGCCGCGACGGTGTCGGCGGGCAGGTCGGACGAGGAGACACCGGCCGCCTGGGTACTCGCCGACACCAGGTCGCCGACACCGTCGGTGACGGTGGAGATCATCGGCTTGCCCACGCCCTCGATGACGGTGGACGCGACGGCGAACGGCGACGTCGGCGCCGCCCCCGCCACGGCTCCGGGTGCCGGGGGCGGCGGCACCGGGACCGGCGCGGCGAGACCGTTCATCGTGAGGGTCTGTTCGTTCAGTTCGGTGCGGGTCTGCGTCACCACTCCGATGGCCGCCTTGATGTGCTCGGCCGCGGACGCGAGCAACATTGCCTGCCCGGGCGGAGTCATCACCATCGGCGCGGCGGCGACCGCGGTGGCCGCGAACGACTCCGAGATCGTCATCAGGTTCGCGTTGCCCCGCGCCACGGATGCGGCGGCGGTCTGGGTGGTGGCCGAGATCTCCGTGCCACGTTCGCTCAGTTCGGTGCCGCTCGCCTGGGCCTGCACACCCTGGGACTGCGCCGCTTGCGCCGCCTGGCTCTGCCAGATCTGGTCGAGGACCTTCAGACCCGACAGGCTCATCGACAGGGCCTTGTCGATCATGCCCGAGGACATGTCGAGGACCGACGTCGGATCGAACGCGCCGAACGTGCCGGTGCCGAAGCTCCCGGCGAGATCGGTGAGCGGCCTGAACAATTCGTCCACACCCGGCAGCGCGGGCAGGGCGTGCCCCTGCAGCAGTGCCTCGACCGGGTTCGGCGGCAGGGGCGGCAACGATGGCAGGGCCGGTAACGGTGGCAGCGCCGGCAACGGTGGCAGCTCACCGAGCGGCGCATCCAGCAACGGGCCGAGCGGGGAATTCTGCAGGGCCTCGAGCGGGGTGCTCGGCAGTGGTGTGGCGAGGGCGTCGCCGACGGGTGAGCCCTGGATCAGGTCGAGAATCGATCCGCGCTCGGCGGGCTGTCCGGCGGATTCGGGGGCGGTCATGCGAGGCCCCCGAGTCCGTCGCCGACAGCACCGAATCCGTCGCCGACAGCACCGAGCGCGGCGCCGTTTGCGCCGTCGACGGAGTCGTAGGACCGGGCGGTGGCGTCGGCCGCGATGGCGGTCTGCGCGTAGTGCGCGGCGAGTTCGGCGACCGATGCGGCGTGGTTTGCCTGCGCGGCAGCGAAGGACGCGAGAAAGTCGGCTCCGATCGGGCCGAACACGGGCGCGAGCGCCGCGAGGTTCGCCCCGAGATCGAGTGCGGCGGCGCTGCTGATGTGTTCGGCGGCCTGCGCGGCGGTGGCGCCGTAGTTCCTGATGCCGTCCGTGACGACGAAGACTTCGCTCAAGATAACCCCCCCAGTGTTTAAGCGTTCGCCAGACTTTATCGCACGGGAACGACAGGCACGGCTAGCGGTGAAGGGGTGTTCCGCCCTCGGTCTCGGCGAGCAGTGCACGCGACTTCGCCCGGATTTCGTCGAGCGACTCCGTCCATCCGAGGGTGCGGAGGCAGGCGTCGGCGAGGAGTCCGGCAGCGCCCTCGTTCTCGGGCCCGGGCAGCAGTCCGCGTTCGATGTCGGCGCGGGTTGCGATGGCGCTCTCGACGATTCGGAACGGCAGGTCGGCCAGGGCCGGGGAGGTGCTGCCGGAATCGCGGTTGATTTCCGCGAGGGCCCGGTCCGCCAGTTGCCGGTAGTGCCCGCGCAGCAGGGTGCGTTGGGTGCGGAACGGCTCGAATCGATCGGTCAGCAGTTCCGGGAGAAGGTACAGCGCACCGAGATTCCATCTGGTGGTCGTGAGTTGGGTGACGTCGAAGGTGGCCAGTGCATGCAGGCGCACCGTGGCGGGGGCGGCGGCGTCGGTGAGCCGTCCGGCGGCGGCGAGCGCCGGGGAGACCGTCTCCTCGAGCAATGCCGCCAGGATCTCCTCCTTGTTGGGGAAGTGGTGGTAGAGCGACGCCTGCCGGATGCCGACCATCTCGGCGATCAGCCGGGTCGAGGTGGCGGCGAAACCCTTGGTGGTGAACAACTCTCCGGCGGCGTCGAGGATCTCCTCGGGTGTGGTCTGCCCCGGTCTGCGCTGACTGGTCAGTCGGGGTCGTCCCGGCCCTGTGGTCACCGCTCCATGATGTCAGGTCGTGTCCGGACCCGGCCCCGACCACCCTCCGTGAGGGTTTCGTCACGCGACCGAAACGTAGGCAACGATGCTGTTACGGCCGACCGCGATCTGGATACGCGGGCGTCACCCATCGAGGCCTCCCGACGAGAAAACTATCGAGCGACAGATATTGCTCTCGCCGAAGGAGTACGCCCTTGAGTACACCCACAAGGACTGCGCAGGTTCCGACCGCGCCGGCTCCCGCACCTTCCCGCCCGTCCGGCGTCGACGACACGGGTGACCTCGGCGAATTCGGTTACGAGCAGCAACTCCACCGTTCCCTGGGCAAGTTCGCGTCGTTCGCCGCCGGTTTCTCGTTCGTCTCCATCCTCACCACCATCTTCCAGCTCTTCGGGCTCGGATTCGGGTTCGCCGGGCCTGCCTTCTTCTGGACGTGGCCGGTGGTGTTCGCCGGCCAGTTCATGGTGGCGCTCAACTTCGCCGAACTCGCCGCCCGGTACCCCATCTCGGGGGCGATCTACCAGTGGTCCCGCCGGATGGGCGGCGAGGTGGTCGGCTGGTTCGCCGGATGGTTCATGATCCTCGCGCAGATGGTGACGGCGTCCGCCGCGGCCATCGCCCTGCAGGTCGTTCTCCCCAACGTGTGGAGCGGATTCCAGATCATCGGGGAGGACAGCACCCTGACGTCCGCGAGCGGTGCCGCCAACGCGGTGCTCCTCGGCTCCGTCCTGCTCGTGCTGACCACGTTCATCAACTGCATCGGCGTCAACTGGATGTCCCGGATCAACAACATCGGTGTCACCTGCGAGATCGTCGGGGTCATCGCGGTGATCGGCATGTTCCTCACCCACGCCCGCCGCGGGCCGGACGTCGTGTTCGACACCGGCACGGCGGGCGCGTCGCCCGGGTACGGGTGGGCCTGGATCGTCTCGGGTCTGATGGCGGCGTACGTGATGGTCGGGTTCGGTTCGGCGGGCGAACTCGCCGAGGAGACGAGGAACCCGCGCCGGGTCGCACCGCGCACGATCCGCCTCGCGCTGTCCGTGTCGGCGCTCGGCGGCGGGCTGATGATCATTGGCGCGCTGATGGCTGCGCCGAGCCTGACGGACGGTCGTCTCGCCGCCGAGGGCCTGCCGTATGTGCTCTCGTCGATCCTCAGCTCCCCGTGGGGAACCCTGCTCCTCGTCGACGTCGCGATCGCCGTGTTCGTCTGCACGCTCGCCATCCAGACGGCGGCGTCGCGCCTGGTGTTCTCTATGGCCCGGGACGGCCGGCTGCCGGCCTCGCGGATTCTGTCGACGGTGAACCCCCGCACCGGCACCCCCATTGCGCCGTCCGTCCTGATCGGCCTCGTGTGCATCGGCATCCTCGCCGTCAACGTCGGGAACTCCGCGATCTTCGCGACCCTGTCGAGCGTCTGCATCATCCTCATCTACCTCGCCTATCTCATGGTCACGGTGCCACTGCTGCTGCGCAGGCTGAAGGGCTGGCCGCACGGGGGACCGCAGGTCGACGCGGACGGTCGGACGCTGTTCTCCCTCGGGCGGTTCGGACTGCCCGTGAACATCCTGGCGGTCGGCTACGGCGCCCTGATGGTCGTCAACCTGTCCTGGCCGCGCGCCGAAATCTTCGACCCCAGCGGCGACTACCCCCTCCTGCGGTGGGCCGCCCCGGTCACCGTCGCCGCCGTGGTCGCGCTCGGGATCGCATGCTTCCCGCGCGGCCGCACGACCCCCAACCCCGTCACGATCGGAGCCTGACATGACCTCAGTGGACACCTCGACCACCAGCGCCGCGAAGGAACACGCGCGTGCCCAGTCGGGCGTGGTCACCGACTCGATGCCGGTGGTCCCGGCGGCGTCCTGGCCCACCCCGCCATCCGGTGTCGATCCGGCGCTGCTCACGTGGGCGGAGACCGTTCCCGGCGGCCGGTACTCGACGAAGGTGCTGGGCCGGGGCACCCGGCTGCGACTGCGGGACCTCGACGGCCGGGCCTGCGCCCACCTGCTGCTGTACCGGGCGGACGCGCCGTGGGAGCGGCTCAACGTCGCCGACACCGTGAAGGTGCCGTGGCAGGCGTACACGGGGGCCGGGCATCCGCTGCTCTCCGATCAGGGGCGCGTCCTCGCGACCGTCGTGTCGGACGGGTCCGGGCGGCACGACGCCCTCTGCGGCACCACGTCGCTCGCCACGAACACCGCGAAATACGGTGACGGCAGCCTGCATTCGGCGTCTCCGGCCGGCCGTGAACTCTTCACCGTGGCGGCCGCGAAGCACGGGCTCGAGCGCCGCGACCTCCCGCCGTCGCTGTCGTTCTTCCACGGGGTGCGGGTGGGTGCGGACGGTTCGCTGAACAGCATCGGATCCGCCGGCCCGGACACCGCCGTCGAACTCGTGATCCACCTCCCGGTGATCGTCCTGATCGCCAACACGGCGCACCCGCTGGATCCGTCGCCGACGTACGACACGACCGCGCTCGAAGTGCTCGCCTGGACCGGCGCCGACGTGGCCGCGCCCGTCGACGCCGACCCGGAGTACCGGCGCGCCTTCCTCAACACCGAAGACGTCTGGGCTGCCGCGCAGCGCCAGGGACGGGAGCAGGCATGACCACCACCATCGAGACCGCGCCGCTGGTACCGGGAACGGTGATCCTGGACGAGGAGGTCGGCGCCCGCGGACCCTGGTCCGCCGTCGTCGCGGCCGGCGACGTCCTGACCGTCGTGGATCTGTACGGCAACCAGGCCGTCGACACCCTGATCTACGCGGCCGACGACCACCGGCAACGGTACTCGGCCGCCGCGACGGTGTCGGCGCAGCGAAATCTGTTCCTGACCACGGGAAGTGTGCTCCGCACCGACGATCACGACGCGCTGATGACGCTCGTCGCCGACGAGGTCGGCTCGCACGACACGGTGGGCGGCGCCTGCTCCCAGGAGTCGAACACCCTGCGGTACGGCCACCACACCAAGCATCAGCACGCCTGCGTCGAGAACTTCCTCGCGGAAGGGTCGCGGTGGGGGATCGGCAAGCGGGATCTGGTGTCGAACATCAACTTCTTCATGAACGTCCCCGTCGACGCCGACGGCACACTCGGCATCGTCGACGGACTGTCGGCACCGGGCCGCCGGCTCGCGCTCCGCGCGGAACGGGACGTTCTGGTACTGGTGTCCAATTGCCCGCAGATCAACAACCCCTGCAACGGTTTCGATCCGACCCCGGTGCGGATGATCGTGACCCGGCCGGCGGGAGCACCCGCATGAGCGCCAAGATCACCGTGCAGCGGCCCGGCATGCTCACCACGGTCCAGGATTTCCCGGGCCGGACCGGGTACTGGCACGTCGGGGTGCCGCCGTCAGGTCCGATGGACGACCTGTCGTTCCGGCTCGGGAACACCGCGCTCGGCAACGACGAGGGCGCCGCCGGAATCGAATGCGCCATGTCCGGTCCCGCGTTGCAGTTCGACGAGGAGACGGTGGTCTGCGTGACCGGCGCGCCCGCGCCGGTCACCGTCGACGGTGTGCTGCACGCGCAGTGGCGTCCGGTGCGGGTTCCGGCGGGCGGGACCCTGGACGTCGGCGCGGTCGCCGGGCCCGGCCTGCGCATCTACCTCCTCGTGCAGGGTGGGCTCGACGTCGACGACTTCCTCGGCAGTGCCTCGACTTTCACGCTCGGCAAGTTCGGCGGTCATCAGGGCCGCACGCTGCGACAGGGCGATGTGCTCGCGGTCGGTGAGCACGACGGCACCCGCGCGGCCGCCGTTCCCGCCGAACACGTTCCCGCCCTGTGCAGTCGCTGGGAGATTGCGGTCACCGAGGGTCCGCACGGGGCACCCGAATTCTTCACCCGCGCCGACATCGACACGCTGTACCGGACCGACTACGAGGTGCACTTCAACTCCGACCGCACCGGGGTGCGGTTGATCGGGCCCAAACCCGACTGGGCGCGCACGGACGGCGGCGAGGCGGGACTGCACCCGTCCAACATCCACGACAACGCGTATTCGGTCGGCGCACTGGACTTCACGGGAGACACCCCGATCCTCCTGGGCCCGGACGGGCCGAGCCTCGGCGGGTTCGTGTGCCCCGTCACGGTCGTCTCCGCGGAACGCTGGAAGCTCGGACAGCTGGCCCCCGGCGACACGGTGCGCTTCGTGCCGATCCGGGCCGACCGGGCCGCGTCCACCCGCGCGCTGGGGCCTGCGCGGCGGGCGGCGTTCTCAACGGTCTTCTCCACCGTCGGGGACCGGGACGACGGCGTGATCGCCCGGCGCGACGGCGAGACCGCCGTGACGTACCGGCGGTCCGGCGACGACAACGTGCTCGTCGAATACGGCGACATGAGCCTCGACCTCGCGCTGCGGGCTCGCGCGCATGCGCTGCACCAGCGGCTCGAGGTCGAGAAACCGGCCGGGCTCCTCGACCTGACACCGGGCATCCGGTCGCTGCAGGTCCGGGTCGACCCCGATGTGCTGCCGATCCCGAAGCTGATGGGGCTGCTCGCCGAGGCGGAGGACGCGCTGCCCGCGGCGAACGAACTCGTGGTGCCGAGCAGGTCCGTGCGGATGCCGCTGTCGTGGGACGATCCCTCGACGCGGGAGGCGATCCAGCGGTACATGCACGGAGTCCGCGCCGACGCGCCGTGGTGCCCGTGGAACATCGAGTTCATCCGCCGCATGAACGGCCTCGGCAGTGTCGACGACGTCTTCGACACCGTCTTCGGTGCGGAGTACATGGTGCTCGGACTCGGCGACGTGTACCTCGGCGCTCCCGTCGCGACACCCCTCGACCCGCGGCACCGGCTGGTCACCACGAAGTACAACCCCGCCCGCACGTGGACGCCGGAGAACGCGGTCGGCATCGGTGGGGCGTACCTGTGCATCTACGGAATGGAGGGCCCCGGCGGCTACCAGTTCGTCGGCCGCACCACCCAGGTGTGGAACCATCGGCATCCCGAGAAGTCCGGACCGTTCGAGGACGGCACCCCGTGGCTGCTCCGCTTCTTCGACCGGATCTCCTGGTACCCCGTGGAACCGGACGAGTTGATGGACCTGCGATCCGACGTCGCCGCGGGCCGCGGCGGCGGCATCGAGATCACGGAGGGCACGTTCTCTCTTGCCGAGCACCAGCAGTTCCTCGCGGCGAACGCCGAATCGATCGGCGGATTCCGCGCGGAGCAGGCCGTCGCATTCGCCGCCGAGCGGCAACGATGGTCCGCGGCAGGGGAGTTCGCGACGGTGGGCTGAACTGGCGCTTGTCCGGTCTCCTCGATTACGCCTGTCGCTCGGCGAGTTCGGCGAGTTGCTCCGTGACGGTGCCCCACCCGTCGTAGAAGCCCATTTCTTCGTGGGTGTCGCGGTCGGCGCTGTTCTTGTGCATCACGTGGGCGACGTATTCGGTGCCCGTCGGGTGGTCGGTCAACGTGATGATCGCGGTCATGAACGGCTGCTCGGCGGGCCGCCAGCCACCGACCAGGGAGTTGGTGAACACGATGCGTTCGAGTTCGTCGACGGCGAGGAAGCAGCCGCTCAGGTGGGGCACGAATTCGCCGCCGTCCTCACTGATCTGGGTGGTGAGCGCGCCGCCCGGGCGTAGTTCCATGGCGACGACCCGGCACCGGGAGGGTGCGGGGACCCACCACTGTTCGAAGCTGGCGGGATCGGTCCAGGCGCGCCACACGACAGCCCGGGGCGCCCGGATGATGCGCGAAATCGTGAGGTCGAGATCGGGTCTCGCAGTGTCGGTCATTGTGGTGTGTCCTTCGCGTGAGTGGTGACGGTGTGTTCGGTGACGAAGTGTTCGAGCCTGTCGGTGCGGCCCTCCCAGAGTTCCTGTTGCTCCGCGAGCCACAGTTCGACTGCCGTGAACGGCGCCTTCTCGATCTCGCACGTCCGTACCCGGCCTTCCTTGCGTGTCCGGATCCACCCGCTGTCCTCGAGGAAGTGGATGTGCTTCATGAAGGAGGGCAGGGCCATGTCGAACGGTTTCGCGAGTTCGCTGACCGTGGCCGGGCCGCGGCTCAGACGACCGAGCACCGCCCGCCGGGTGGGGTCGGCGAGTGCCTGGAAGATGCCGTTCAGCTTCTCCGGATACTGAGCCACAAGGCAAAGTATTCACCGCAACGATGGTTAGCGCAAGGGATAACTGTTGGGGTGGGTCAGCCGAGCTTGCCGCGACCGGCGACGAGCGGGACGTCCAGGGCGTCGTAGAGCCCCGGCGCGGCCGTCCGCAGCCACGGAATCGCGTTGACCAGGCGCCCCACCGCGGTGGCATTGCCGCCGGCCGCTCGATTGCCGCCCTCGTCGGTGGCCTCCACAGTGACCTCGATCCGTGGACGGCCCTCGATGATCACCCTGTGGGCGCCGTCCCCGCCGTCCGGTGGCACGGGCCAGTCCGGGGCGCACGACGGGTGGATCCGCGTGACGTGCTCGATGACGATGCGGGGTTCGCCGCCCACGATGCCCTGGACTTCGAAACGCAGCGCCCCCTGGGTGCCCGCCTCGAACTCGCCCATGAGTTCGGTGGTGATCGTCTCCTCGAGCGGCAGGCGGAGCAGGGTCTCCCGGATCTCGTCGAGTTCCACCCCGAGGGCACGGGCGATGAGCCGGATCTGGCCGCCCCACACCATCGTCGGCACCGTCGCCGCGACCATCGGCGGTTCGTAGTCCATCGGCTGGCCCATGCCGACGAGGTACCGCACCGAATCGTGTTGGTCGTACGTGGTGTAGTCGAAGATCTCCTGGCACCGGATCCGGTCGATCGTGCCCGCCAGGCCCGTCATCAGGATCGGCAGGACGTCGTTGCCCCATCCGGGATCCACGCCCGACACGAACAGCGCGCCGCCGCCCGACTTCGCCGCCGCTACGATCGGGTCGCGCAACTCCGCCGGCGCGTTGCGCTGGTCGTACAGCGCGTAGATCGACGGCGTCACGACGACCGCCCCGGCCGCGAGGGCGCGGGTGATGTCGGCCGCCGCATCGTCCGGGCGAATGTCACCCGACGCGGAGTAGACGACGGCGCCGGGGGAATTCGCGAGCACGGCGCCGGCATCGTCGGTGGCCGTCACCCCGAGCGAGCGGTCCAGGCCCGCGAGGTCTCCGGCGTCGCGACCGACCTTCTCCGGGTTCGCCACGATCACCGCCGACAGCTCCAGTCCGGGGTGGGCGTCGACGGCACGGATCGCGGCCCGCCCCACATTCCCGGTTCCCCACACCACGGTCCGGATCTTCCCCTGGTCAGCCATGTAATCGGACCCTACCCAGTTCGCGAGACGGTCATGGTCCGAATCGGGCAACACCCGTCCCGTTCGGCGAAACGTCCGCGGCAGCGCCTACGGCCGTGTTCAGGTAGAGAATGGGTAGATGCACCCGAACGGGACGCTCCCCGGCTCGGAAAAGGGACTGAGCAGAGCCGAACTGCTGGCCGCGGTATCGCTGGCGATCGACCTCGGTCTGGGGCAACCGATGGAGCACATGCTTCGATCGTCCCTGATCGCGATACGGATCGCCGAGCGGATGGGACTCGACTCCCAGCAGCAAGCGACCGTGTACTACGCCAATCTGGTCGGATGGATCGGTTGTCACGCCGACTCCCACGAACTCTCGGCACTCGTCGGCGACGACATCGCCTTCCGGGCCGACACCTACGCGGTGGACATGACCGGTCTGCCGTTTCTTCGGCTGATGACGAGTCACGTGGGGCGCGGATTGCCCGGCTGGGAGCGCGGTATCAGCGCCGCCGTGTTTCTGGTCGCGGCTCGCAGCCAGGTCGCCACACTGATCAATTCGCATTGCAGTTCCGCCGGGGTTCTGTCCGATCGGATGGGTTTGGACGGGCAGGTCGGAAGGGCGCTGGCCTACGTCTTCGAGCGCTGGGACGGTCGAGGGCTGCCCAACGGGTGTCGCGGAGAGGGCATCCCGGTCGAGATCCACATCGCCCATGTGGCAGACGTCGTCGAGGTGCACCTGCGGACGGGTGGGCTCGAGCACGCGAAGGACGTTCTCCGTTCCCGGCGCGGCAGTCAGTTCAGCCCGGCCGTGGCGGACGTGTTCGAACGTGACGCGGCGGCAATCGTGGACGGGTTGTTCGACATGGACGTATGGATTGCGGCGTTGACCCAGGCTCCGGATCGCGACCGAACCCTGACGGTCGAGGAGAGCGACGAGTTGCTCAGGGCCATGGCTGATTTCGTCGATCTCAAATCTCCGTTCACACTGGGGCATTCGCGTGGCGTCGCGAGCCTGGCGGCCGGTGCGGCCCGGCACCTGGGCATGTCACCACCGGACGTCACGCATCTCTACCGCGCCGGCCTCGTGCACAGCCTCGGCAAGATGGGAGTGTCCAATCAGATCTGGGAGAAGAAGGGTCCGCTGACCACGGCCGAAAGGGAACGGGTACGGATGTATCCGGATCTGACCGGCCGGATACTGAGCCGAGTCAACGGCTTGGAGTCGGTGGTGTCCGTCGCGATGAAGCACCGGGAAAGGATCGACGGGTCCGGCTTTCCTCGCGGGATCGGCGGCGCGGAACTGACCGCGAAGGACCGGCTGCTCGCCGCGGCGGAAGCGTACCAGGGTCTGCTCGAGCCGCGTCCACACCGGTCGGCGCTCGATGCTCGCGGCGCCGCCGATCGGTTGCGGGAGGAGGCGCGTGCCGGACGCCTCGACGCCGAGTCGGTGGCCGCCGTGCTGGCGGCGGCCGGTCAGCGGGTGTCCCGGCGGACGCCCTGGCCGGCCGGATTGACCGACCGCGAGGTGGAGATCCTGCGACTCGTCGCACAGGGCCGATCGAACCGGGAGATCGCCGCCGACCTGTTCATCGCCGAAAAGACCGCACGCAACCACGTCGAACGTGTCTACGCCAAGCTCGGTGTCAACAACCGCACGCAGGCCAGTCTCGCCGCGATCGACCGGGGTCTGGTGGGCTTCCCGGCCACGGCGGTCGCGGAAAAGTGACGCATCCACCGCCCGGCGGGACCGACCGTGCCGGGCCGTCATCGCCGGGATGCGCCGGGCCGGGACCGCCGGTCCAGTACCCACACCGTGACGAGTATGAGGACCACGGTGAACGAGGCGAGCGCGATGAGACTGCCGCCGGTACCACCCCGGAAGGTGTCGCCGTAGGCGGACATGGCCGGCACCGTGGCGCTGTACCGGTCGAGATCCAGGTCGCGACCCAATGCTTCGAAGGCGTGGCGGTTGGACAGGCCGAGGCTCATCAGCCGTCCCGGGACGGCCATCTCGTCGACGGGGACGATGGCGCCACCGAACAGAACCTGGGGAAAGCAGAGCATCGGCAGGGCGAGGGCGGCCTGCGCGGCGTTGGAGACCGCGGCCGACGCGAGCAGACCGAGGACCAGTGCGGACGTCGCTTCGATCACGATCGTCACGAACAGGAAGGCGTACACGTGCCATCCGGCGGCGGGGAGCCGACCGAGCGCCCGCAGAACACCGAGAAGCAGCGCGCTCACTCCGGCCAGTACCGGAAGCAGCGCTGTCACCTTGGATGCCACGTAGGCGCCCACGCTGAGCCCGCCGAGGCGCTCCTGCCGGAAGACGGCCATCTCCCCGACGATCTGGAGCAGGCCATACGTGAGGCCGAAGAAGAATCCCGCGAAGGCGATCCAGAACACGATCTGGGCAGGGCCGAGGTCGGCCGCGCTGCGCGGATCGAACGCGCCACGCTGGAACAGCGTCGCCATCATCGCCGTGACCAGCACCGGTGAGCCGAGCAGGACCGCCAGGGTCAGCCGGTTGCGAAGGAGAACATCGACATTGCGTCGTGTGAGTAGCCACCATTGCTGCACCACGCCTGGGCGTTCGACGTCCGAACGGGTGGCCGGGAGGGGCGGCGGAGCCGATTCGGGCCGGGTGCCCGCATTCTCCCCGATGGCCGCGAATCGCTGCGCCCAGATCTGAGGGGTGTGCTCGCGGGCCAGGCGGTCGTACACCTCGGCGAGATCCTCCACACCGAAGTAGCGTCGAGCCTCGGCCGGGCTGCCGGTGAAGGCGAGGTGGCCGTCCCGAGCGAGGAACACCACCCGGTCACACCGGTCGATGCCCGCGGGCTCGTGTGTCGTGAGGACGACTGTGACCCCGCGCCGGCTGAGTCGGTGCAGCAGGCGCATCACGTCGGCCGCGGTCGACGGATCGAGCCCGGAGGTGGGTTCGTCGAGGAAGAAGAGGCGCGGCCGGGTGAGGAGCTCCACGGCGATACCGGCCCGCTTGCGTTGGCCGCCGGACAGCGCCCGGACCGGCACCTCGGCCCGATCGGCCAGGTCGAGGTCCTGCATGGTCTCGTCGACGATCCGGTCCGCTTCGGCCGCCGACGTGCCCGCGGGCAGCCGGAGCCGCGCCGCGTAACGCAGCGTGCGGCGCAGGGGCATCTCGAGGTGGATGATGTCGTCCTGGGGTACGTAGCCGATCCGGGAATCGGCGCTGAAAAGGGCCCCGCGGACGACGCCGTCGTGCCGAACCTCCCCGGCCGACGGTGGTTGCAGTCCGGCGAGGATTTCCAGAAACGTGCTCTTTCCTGCTCCGCTGCCGCCGGCAATGGCGACCACCTCGCCCGGTTCGACCGACATCGACAGCTCTTGGAGGATCCGCCGCCCCCCGACATACCTGCTCACGTCGACCGCATCGACCCGCGTGCCGGCCGCCGCGTCAGGTGCGTGATCCGACACGCACGTACCGGACCGTCCGACGGTCGGTGGTTCGACCGCCGATTCGGTCGTGACCGGTGATTTCCGTAATTCCTGAACTCGCTTTGTCATGCCCTGATCATCGGTCCACCGGTTCCGTCGTCGCATGGGGCGTTTGCCTCAAATCGCGAGGTCGATGCAGAGTCTGCGAACCGACTGGACGGCGTTCACCGCCGCGGAGTCGTTTGGTGTGCCTTCGTCGGTCCGTCTCCGTCATACCACCCCACACGCCATAGGGTTCACCCATCGTGAGCGCGTGATCGCGGCATTGTTCGAGCACGGGGCAGGGCAGGCAAATCTGCCGGGCCTGTGCTTCGCGCCGGGCACGGGCGTTGCCGCGTTCGGCGTCAGGGGCGAAGAACACTCCCAGATCGTTACCACGGCACGCGGCACGCGTCTGCCAGGAAAGGTTCCGGCCGGCTACAGCGGGGGTGTCAGTGGGCACGGAGAGTCCTTTCGCTGTGTCGGCGGTCCAGGCGAACCGGACGACCACTTCAGAGTCGTCGGCGAGACGAGCAGAGAACACCGACATTCGCCTAGTCGTTCCCAGGCGTGTGGTGCGAAGTGATTCGCGAACCGGCGACGCCCGAATTGGTAGCAGTAGTTGGTGTGATGGTCTGCGGCGATGGACGTTCCATCGATATGGTCGACGGTGGATTACGGGACGTTTGTGGGTTGACAGGCCTGTGGGTCACGGCGAGCGGCATAAGTGCGCACGCCGGACCCACACTTCGACGGAGGTGGGTATGACGGTCGCTGACACAGTGGCTCCGCTGGTTCGCGCGGTGCTCGGTACACAGGTCCCGGTGGGGATCAGGTGCTGGGACGGCAGTCGCAGCGGGCCTGCGGACGCGCCCTGGCAGGTGCACCTCGTCAATCGGCGTGGTCTGCGGCGGTTGCTGTGGGCACCCAACGATCTCGGTTTCGCGCGGGCCTACGTGTCCGGCGACATCGACATCGAGGGTGACCTGCTCGCCGGACTGGACGCGCTGGAGGAGGTGGCGGACCCGAGCCGGGGCCCTGGTGTGCGCATCGACGGGCAGACGAAGAAGGCACTGGTGACGGCGGCGCTGCGCCTGGGAATCGTCGGGCTGCCACCGAAGCCGCCGGCGGAGGAGATGAAATTGGCGCGCGGGCGCCGGCACGACAAGGCTCGGGACGCCGCCGCGATCAGCCACCACTACGACGTCGGCAACGATTTCTATCGTCTCGTGCTCGGTGAGTCGATGACGTACTCGTGTGCGTACTGGGCGGAGCCGGGCGGGGATCTGGACGCGGCCCAGTACGCCAAGTGCGATCTGGTGGCCCGCAAGCTCGGCCTGACCGCGGGGATGCGGGTACTCGACGTCGGCTGCGGGTGGGGGACTTTCGCGCTGCACGCGGCACGTCACTACGGCGCGCACGTCGTCGGCGTCACGCTGTCCCACGAGCAGGCGGACTACGCCGCCAAACGGATGGTCGACGCCGGGGTGGGGGACTGGGTGCAGATACGGGTCCAGGACTACCGCGACGTCGCGGACGGACCCTACGACGCGATCTCGAGCATCGGCATGGCCGAACACGTCGGCGACGCGATGCTGTCGACGTACGCCGCGGACCTGTTCGCACTGCTACGCCCGGAGGGCCGGTTGCTCAATCACGCGATCTCGCGGCGACCACGCGAAACCGCGGACACGTTCTCCACGACGTCGTTCATCGATCGCTACGTGTTCCCCGACGGTGAAATCGAACCGATGGCACCGATGATCGACGCGCTCGAAGGGGCAGGCTTCGAGGTGCGCGACGTCGAGTCGCTGCGCGAGCACTACGCGCTGACCCTGCGGGCCTGGGTGGCGAATCTGGAGGCGAACTGGGACGAGGCGGTGGCCTCCAGCAGCGCCGGGCGGGCACGGGTATGGCGGCTGTACATGGCCGGGGCGGCGTTGGCGTTCTCGGCGAACCGGCTCGGAATCAATCAGATTCTGGCAGTCAAGAGCACCGAACGGGGCAGCAGCGGCATGCCCGGCACCCGCGACGAACTCTTGCGGGCGCACACATAGGGTTGGCGTTCCGAACCTGGGTGGCGCTGAACCGCACGGGGTGGCGGCCCGCTCAGTTCGTCGCGGGCCTCCACATCACCCGGTCAACGGGCGTAGCGCGGGTCGATCGGAGGCAGGGCGGTGGGGCCGAAGTTGTTCGCGATCGGCATCATCGCCGTGAACCACGTGCGGGCGGGCTCGGTGCCGCCGAACAGGTTTCCGTCGCCGCACGCGCGTAGCGGGCTGGTGCAGATCTGGCCCGGGGTCGGAGTATCCCCGAACACGTAGACGCTGCCGGCCAGGTTGTTCGTGTACCCGACGAAAGCCGACGACATGTGCGATTCGGTGGTCCCGGTCTTGCCGGACATCGGCAGTTTCCACCCGGCGGCGCCGGCCGCGGCCGACGCCGTGCCACCGGGCAGATCGTCCTTGCTGAGCGCGTTGGACAGGGTGTCGGCCAGGCCGGGGTCGATGACCTGCTCGCACGCCTGCTGGGTGAGCGGGACCGGCCGGCCCTGCCGGTCGACGATGGAGTCGATCGGGCTCGGCGGGCACCACTTGCCGTGTGAGGCCAGGGTCGCGGCGACATTCGACAGCTCGAGCGGATTGATCCACACCGGGCCGAGGGTGAACGACCCCAGATTCTGGTCCTTCTGCATGTCGGCCAGGCTCTGGTCCCCGAACCCGGAAGTGCCCGGTTCGTTGTAGGACCGCATGCCGAGGCGCACCGCCATGTCTACCGTCGCACCGACCCCGGTGGCCTGGAGAAGTTTCACGAACGCGGTGTTCGGTGACTGGGCGAGGGCGTCGGTGACCGACAGCGCCCGCGGATACGGGGCGGCGTTCTGCACGCAGTAGGCGCCTCCGGGGCACCCGGGGGCACCGCCGTCACCCATCCCGTAGGCATCGAACCGGCCCGGTACGTCGAGGATCGCGTTCAGGCGAAGCCCCTTCTCCATGGCCGCTGCGGTGGTGAAGATCTTGAACACCGATCCGGCGCCGTGCCCGGACAGTGAATAGGGCAGCTCCTGCACCGTCTCGGCGGCGGCTGCGTCCAGGCCGTAGTTGCGGCTGCCCGCCATGGCCAGGACCCGGTGCTGGTCCTGTCCGGGCTGCACGACGTTCATCACGCTCGCGATGTCCGGGAGTTTCGGGTCGGCGTATTTGGTCACCGCCGACTTCACCGATCCCTGTACAGCCGGATCGAGGGTGGTGCGGATCAGGTAGCCGCCCCGTTCGAGTTGCTCCCGGGACAGCCCGGCGTTCTGGAGGTACTGCAACGCGTAGTCGCAGAAGAACCCGCGGTCGCCGGCGGCGATGCATCCGCGGGGCAGGTTGTTCGGTTTCGGGAGCACCCCGAGCGGCGTTTCCTTCAGGGCGCGGATCTCGGCGGCCCGGTCCGGGACATTCACGACCAGGGTGTCCAGGACGACGTTGCGGCGCTCGAACACCCCCTCCGGGTTGGTGTAGGGGTTGAGTGCAGAGCTGGACTGCACCATGCCCGCGAGCATCGCCGACTGCGCCAGGTTCAGGTCCTTCGCGTCGATGCCGAAATACGTGCGGGCTGCGTCCTGCACCCCGAAGGAACCGTTGCCGAACGGCACCAGGTTCAGATAGCGGGTGAGAATTTCCTCTTTGGAGAGTTCCTGGTCGAGGGTCATCGCCATCCGGATCTCCCGGATCTTGCGGACCGGTGTGGTCTCGATCGCGGCCCGGCGTTCGCCGTCGGTCTTGGCGACCACGTGCAGCAGATAGTTCTTCACGTACTGCTGATTGATGGTCGAGGCGCCCTGTTCGATCTGACCGCTGGTGGTGTTGGTGAAGAACGCCCGCATCGTGCCCTGCCAGTCCACCCCCTGGTGTTCGCCGAACCGTCTGTCCTCGATGGAGAGAATCGCCAGTTTCATGTCGTTGGAGATCTGGTCGCTGGGGACCTCGAATCGGCGCTGGTCGTACAGCCAGGCGATCGGAGTCCCGGTGACGTCGGTCATCGTCGTCACCGCAGGCACCACCCCGTCGGCCAGTTCGGCCGAGGAGTTACCGACGCTGTCGGCGGCCCTGTTCGATGCGTACCCGAGCCCGGCGGCGATCGGGAACATCACCCCGGCCAGCAGCACTCCCGCGGCCACCGTGGCGCCGGTGAGTTTGAGAACGGTCCTGGATTGCAATTCGGCACCTCCTGCGACGATGCACCGGCAACGACGCAACCGGTGCTCGCCCGATTATCGGGCCCCTCGGCGCGGTTGGGGCGCGAATGACACGCATCCGCCACTACGTGACGGGTGACCAACCGGCCGCGCGGCCTCTCATGGGCGATGCCTCACCCGACGCATTCATCGCATGTGTCCTCCTCCGGCCGACCCGGACGGTCAGGACGGTGACGCCCGGGAAGGGCGGGGCGGAAGCCGTCGACCTCGATCGGAATCTGTCACTCCGCGGCCGCGACCGAGTTCGGCGAGTCCGGATCGTTGGGAAACCTGATGAAGCCGAGGTTGTTTCGGAAGAGGACACTCGAGATGCGGTACAAGTTTTAGTGGCGGCGGTGCTGCTCGCGTAGGTCGTCGGGGGTCACCGTCCGGATCCGTCCGTTTCTCGCGTTCCCGCGGGGAAGGTGAGGTGGACGTTCTCGACTCCCCACGCGAGGCCGAGATGTTCGTGTGGTTC